>JAOZHK010000273.1 GCA_026014905.1 Candidatus Bathyarchaeota archaeon | reverse complement strand
GATGAAGTTCTCGGATTCTGTTAAAGCGGGCATAGAGAAAGTGAACAATAACATAGCGCTCCTGATCCACAACCTAGTTGATTTGGTAGAGTATGGTGGATTCTCCAATCCTCCAATTGACATCATCGACGTTACCCGACTCATTATTCCCCAATGTGGTGCCTTCTCTGTTGTCTCGGAGGACAACGTGAAAAAGTTCAAGAATGGGTGGAAGGACATGCTCGAGTTCAACCTCTCATTGGATGGCAAGACCATTGAAAATGCTACCGCGTTCGTCTTATTCAAGAGCAAGACTTTCCCACACAACATCACGGAAGATGTAATCTCATACCTGAGGAAAAAGTTCAAGGTCCGAGAGCTGATTCCGACAACACTGGAGAACGGCTTCGTAGGCTTCAATATCATGGTGATGCTCTGGGGATTAGGGATAGATTCAATAAAGCCATATTTAGGACCAAAGCCGAGTTTGAAGGACTTGTTGTTCTCTGCACCAACTAATATGCTACCGGCTCGGACGAAAATATAACAATACGCCAATCCTACACGCGAATAGCGCACGTTAGTCAGAGTGCGCTTCGCGCCCCTCATCTTTTTCCCTTTCTTCTTATCCAACGGAGATAGTTACATGGCTGCGCGCATGATTGCTATTGTATCTATTACGAATTGGAGTATAGTTAGATCAACCATTCTAGGTCAAATTAGGATTAAGTTGGGGTGAAGAAAAGTGTAAAAAAAGGGGAAAGTGACGGGAGATATCTCCACAGGTGGTGGGGTTCGAATCCAACAAGTGCGATAATTGCGGGGTAGGTTTATTTCATACCTTCCTCACACAGATTACGCGCGTGCAGTGTTGAATGGGCGCGCGCGCAAGATAATATAGGCCCAAAGAGATGTAATCCTATGAGACGACAAAGTCTACTAATTTTCTTTGCTCTATTCATTTTAGCAGGATTACTTACCCCTAATGCATTCGCCGAGTCTATTCTGGGTCTTGAAAACGAACAGATATTATCTGAGACTTCATTTACAGTTGAATCTGGTAAATATTATAGGTTTTATAGAAATATTCTTGATGATGTCTGCATCGGGATCAAAGTTACTTCGTCTGAATATGTAGAAATGCATCTCCAGACGCTCGGTGAATATCAACTGACAGCGAATATTCAATTTAGTATGGTTTTTGCTACGGAATCTTTTCCTCAGGACGGGGTAGCTGCCAAAGAATATGATGAGGTTGTACAGCTTCCATTTGGTGAACTTTGGTGTTTGACAATCGTAAATCGAGGTAGCAATGATGCGCAGATAAATGCTACAGTTACAACAGGTGATTGCATTGACATTTTCCTCACTACCATTGAATTATCTGTTGAGGAAACAGAGATTAGTTTAGGAGATTCAGTAAATTTATTTGGTCTGATACATCCATTTGTCGATAATAAACCGGTTAATGTGACTTTTAGAAGACCCGATTCATCGGCGATACATGTTTCAACGGTTACTGACGTTAACGGTGAATTTGTACTCTCATTTTTACCTGATGTGAGCGGAAGATGGAATGTTTCTGCGTCGTGGGAGGGTGATATCCATCATATCGGGGCAACCAGCAACACATGTTTATTTTTTGTGGAATTATTATCGACAGAGTTATCCATTTCCTTGACGGATGATACGATTTTTTTTGGCGAATCGATTACAATTAATGGTGAATTAATACCTAATATCAGTAATCGCAGTATTCTAATTACGTACACAAGACCCGATAATAGTATCATCCAGAGAGCGGTTAAAACCTCGTCTCAATCATCGTTTAATGATACCATAATCTCTAATATGATTGGTATTTGGAACGTAGTAGCTTCTTGGGATGGTGATTCATTACATTATGGTACAGTTAGTTCTGATAGTCCATTTGAAGCTAAAAAAATACCAAGTTCAATATCTAGTAATATAAACTCTACATACGTCATTAAAGGAGATGCTGTTTTAATCTGGGGCTCAGTAGAACCAAAAAGAGAGGCTCCAATAACAATAAAATATAAACTATCGAAAAATAGTGATTTCCTCGAACTAGTTAAAACAACAAGTTCGTCCCAAGGTTATTACAATCATACTTTTACTCCATATTTAGAAGAAGGGCTGTATAATATCAAAGCTACTGTTGAGTCTGATGATATTCATAGTGCGGATACGAGTCCGGTGGTAAACCTTGAATTTTCTAAGAAAATCGCCAATATCTCGTTATCTCTTTCTTCTGATGAGATTTTAATAGGAGAAGAGATTACAATAGCTGGATTCTTTGAGCCAAGAGATACTCAGACAATTCCAACGATAATAATTTCTTATGAATCAGAAAGTGGTCGTATACAAATACATAGTGAAATGTTAGATTCTGACTATGCTTTTCAGGATTCTTATATGCCAGAAGTATCAGGAGGTTGGAGTATTGTGGTTGAATGGTTGGGCGATGATATGTTCAGATCTACGAGCTCCTCTGTTTCATTTACCGTCCAAAAGGAGACCGTTGACATTACTATCATTATCTATGATGAGGAGGGGAACTTTGGAGGTGGAGTTGAGGTATCATCGATTTCCATTCCATCCCAGCAAACTCTGTTACAGGGAACATCTAACCAAGTCGGAGTAGTCTCGTTCAAGGACGTTCAACCGGGGAGCTATTCATTTGCAACAAGGAAAAGTGGGTATGAAGATGGCACCATTGATTTTAATTTGAATGTTGGCGACGAAATTGAGGTTAATGTTTATCTAGAGAAGAAACAGGCTTGGATACCCGGCTTTCCAATAGTATCATTAATTCTAGGAATTATTGTTGGAATCCAACTATTAATTGTATACGCGCGCGATCAATAAATGCGCACGCAAAAAATGGGGAAAGAGACGGGAGATATCTCCACGGGTGGCAGGGTTCGAACCCAACTCCTATGTTGAAACAGCGGTGGGTCCAACCTGAACCCAGTGAATTGTAGAAAAGCGCGCGCGAAAAAAAAAGTTATGATATGGGTTTAGATTGATCCTTGGCAATTTTAATCCAAGTATCAAAGAGCGTATTTGGCATCTCCTTCA
>JAOZHK010000269.1 GCA_026014905.1 Candidatus Bathyarchaeota archaeon | reverse complement strand
ATCTGAAAGAGAAAGATCGTGTTCCTAAAGGTAAAGTCGTTCTTGGCACCGTGAAGGGTGATCTGCATGATATCGGGAAGAATCTAGTCAGCATTCTCTTGGAAGGCGCAGGATTCACGGTTATTGATTTAGGAATTGATGTTCCTGAAACTCGATTTGTGGAAATAGTGCGAGTTGAAAAACCTGATGTTCTCGGTCTTTCAGCGTTACTTTCGCCTTGTATCGCCGAGATGAAACGGGTTATTCAAGCGCTTCAAGAAGCGGGATTGCGTGATACAGTTAAAGTGATTGTTGGAGGAGCCACCCTCACGGATGAAGTGGCAAAACAAATTGGTGCAGATTATCGAGCTAAAGATGCCGTTGACGGTGTCTCGATGTGTCAGACCTGGGTGACTAAAAGGAAACCTCAAGAATGAACTCGAGGGATCGGGTCTATGCTGCAATAAACATGGAAGAACCCGATCATGTACCCTTTTTCGGATCACCACATCCCGCTATCTTTGATAAATCTTTTTCGCCTCAAGTTATTTCAAAAGCACAGAGCAAGCCCAGTAGTAAAAGCTATACGCGATATATGAAAGCGCAGATAGATATCATAAAGAAGTTTGATTTGAGTTTCATGCAAATGGGAATATTAGTGGATCCAACCTTTAATCAGCAGCTGGATCAGGATCGGTATGTTGATGAAACCGGACGCATTAAGAGCACTCGTTTGATTGGCGGAATCTCAGAAGCGTATATGGGAGGTTATTTACCTACCCCCTCAAAGTATAAGGAATTTATGACACAGCGTCCACCTCCGGTAACAGAGTGGCGAATTGATCGTGTCCGAGAGGCAAAGAAGATCTCTGAAGACCATGATCTGTTTCTGTTGATTGGAGCCGGAAGCGTCGTTGAACTTGTGATGGAAGCGTGTGGCATCCCCAATTTCCTCCGTTACTTATACACTAATCCTCGTTTCCTTGATGAGATTATCCGTGACTCGGCGTTGCGAACAGCCGTTAGAGTGAAGATGGCGAGCGATGAAGGGGCTGATGGAATTATTATATATGATGATTATGCCTATCATTCGGGCCCCTTCTTCTCTGTTCACCATTTTATGAAGCATATTCAACCTTGGGTGAAGCACGTGGTGTCTGAAATCCATAAACGAGGAATTCCCGCATTCCAACACGCATGTGGAGACGTTCGTCCACTAATGCCCGGCATTATAGACGCGGGATACGATGCAATCGAACCACTCGAATCGACGGCGGGCATCACTATCAGTGAAATGAAAGAGCGATGGGGAGATAAGATTAGTCTCATCGGTAATGTCAGTTTGAACACATTGGTGCAAGGAACCCCTGAAGCGACAGCCATTGAGACAACGAACTGCATTAAAGCAGGAGCTCAAGGAGGCGGCTATATGCTTAGTGCGAGTCATGCAATTCACAACCAATGCCGTAGTGAAAACGTCCTTGCGATGCTTTCTACCTGGAAACAGATAGGTGCATATCCCATCATTTAAGATAATGCGCGGCCCATGCATCCGTAGCTGGCTCGGAGTCATCACAGAGTTACGTGATATCTTTATTATCCGCAAGCTTTATTGTTCACACAAAATTACTTAACTGAGGAATACTATGCCAAATCAAGAATTATCAATTACATATTTTTCGCAGCAAGGAAAACAAAACACAGATAAAACTCTGCAACTCGCGAAACAACGCGCAGA
Organism: Candidatus Bathyarchaeota archaeon; assembly: GCA_026014905.1. Next base: position 7,358 of record JAOZHK010000269.1, on the reverse strand, counting down.
GTGCCTCGGAATTCAAAATATTGTAATAGCGTCATCAACTGGAGCCACAGGCGTAATAGCATCGGAACTATTCAAAAAACAACGATGTATTGTTGTTGGCAGTGTATATGGATTCCGTCACGCGAACGAGTCACGGTTTCGCCCCGAGTATCGAAGATGCATCGAACACAACGGAGGTATTATCCTTCATGCAGCACATGCTTTTGGTACATTAGGACGGGCAGTACATCACCAATTTAATACGATTCAAGTAGATGAAATTATCGCCCATGTACTCCGACGTTTCGGACAGGGCGTTAAAGTTGTCTGTGAAATAACATCTATGGCTGCTGATGCAGGACTGATTCGCACAGATGAAGAAGTAATAGGTATTGGTGGATCAGGTGGAGGTGCTGATACAGCCCTTGTCGTTCAACCTAGCAACACACATCGTTTCTTTGAGATGATCGTGAAAGAAATTATTTGTAAACCTCGACTCTAAACCATATCCAGAATGATGTGACATAACAATATCTTCACAAATGAGGCAAAGATCCACTTTAAACCTGTGAGAAAAGGTATATGGTCATCACAGAGATTGTTCATCGTCGAAATTTCATTTTAGTTTGTATAGTCCAATTCAGTTTAGCTCTCGCTATTAGCATAATTGAGCCATTACTTCCTATCTATGTAGCATCTTTTGGAGTATCATACGCCGTCGTTGGTTTTGTGATGTCATCTTTTGGACTGACTCGAGTCTTTGTGGAAATTCCAGGAGGAATATTAACGGATCGATTTGGACGACGACCTCTCTTACTCGCGGGATTAGCTCTCTCAATGAGTTCCCATTTAATAGCCGGCTTTGCACAATCCTACTTTGAATTAATCATTGCCCGGATGATTGTCGGTGCTGGATCAGCACTCGCTATGATCGCTGGAGTGATATATGTTAGTGAGATTTCTTCTCCCGCGCAACGGCAACAAGATATTGCCCGATACCAAAGCATGTTTTCTATGGGAGGAATTTTGGGGCCTACTCTAGGCGGTGTCCTTTCGGATATATTTGGCATCCGTTTCATCTTCTTCACTGCTGTAGGTATCACCTGCATAGGATTAATTATTGTACTCCGGATGCAATTCTCTGAAACACCCACGCTACAGCGTGATGCAATTCACCGGTCTCAGCTAACAGCCATAGTAAAGAACCCAATCATTATGGTTCTTTGCACTGCCACGTTTATCATGTTCTTCATGTACAGCAGTATTCGAGGAACCATGATTCCCCTTTATGGAGTTGATATCTTGCAGTTAACTTCTACTCAGATCGGTTTGGTGTTTAGTTTCACCTCGCTGATTGCAGTCCTCGGATTGAATATGCTTGTTCCTCGATTGGAAGTAAAAATTTCGCGGCGCCGTCTTCTCGTTCTCAGCCTTGCTATGTGTGTCTTTGCAGTCACGGTCATTAGTGGAGCCTCAAATTTCGTCACACTGGCTCTCACTGCAGTTCCACTCGGTGTAGCATTTAGTCTACTTCAACCCACGCCTTTCACTATGATTCTTGATACAGCTCAGCCTGAGAATCGAGGTCTTATGGTGGGCTTATTGCGTACAACTGGTGACATAGGAATTATCGTTGGTCCAATTCTTGTGGGTAGTCTCTTAGACATCGGTTACGTTGTCAGTATTTTTTACGTCATCGCGGGGATTATTGGTATTTTTACAATTATCTCATGGATTATCTTTTATCAAACCAAGCACAGGTTTACATCTTCATCCCCAAATTAGTGTCTGCACGTCCCAAAAGAGACGTCGTAGACGAACTTCTTTTAATTCATTCAGTTGTTGAAGACATCCGAGCTAGCTAGCTCGGGAATTAAGGAATTAGATTCGTAATTTATTAAGAAAATGAGTTGCCCATGTTGCATCATTTAACATGGGACGTCCCACCGCGATCAAGTCAACTGTATCTTCCGTAATAAGGCGATTCGCATATTCTGGATCTCTTATAGCGCCAACACCAATCACTGGAACATCAACGCTCTGTTTTATGGTGTGAGCTTGAGGAATAAAGAATCCCTGAGTCTTCTCTAACTGCGTGGGGCGGCTTCCACAGAGTCCTCCAGATACGTCAATTATGTCAACACCTGCATCGACGAGTTTGCGGGCAAAAAGCCTTGAATCATTTATTTGAATTCCATTGGATTCTAAGTCAACCACGCCCAAACGGTAAAGAAGTAGCCGGTTACCAAGAATCTGTCTGACTCGAGTCACAATCTCAAGCGGGAGGCGCATCTGATTCTCCAAGGAACCTCCAAAGAAATCAGTACGCTGATTTGCTAAAGGTGAGTAGAATTGGTTGAGGAGAAATCCATGGGCACCGTGTACTTCTACACCATCAAAACCAGCTTTTATCGCACGTTCTGTGGCAGCAACATATTGATCCACGAGAATGGGGAGTTCATCACTCGTGAGTTCACGAGCAGATGGGGTAGGTGAAGGTGCGACAGGTTGAACCCCAGTTACATCTGTACTCGCCTTCCGCCCCGCGTGATTGATTTGAATAACTATTGGAGTTCCTGTACTATGTACTTGGCTTGAGAGACTTTCGAGTCCTGGAATTAAAGAATCATCATATATACCAAGCTGTTTATCACTCACTCGCCCTTCTGGCGAGATATAACTATGTTCGACAATGATTAACCCTGGAGCCTGGGATCGCTGAACATAATACTTGATTAATTTGTCAGTAACGCTACCTTGGGCTGTAGCTAAGCTCGTTTGCATTGGCGGGAGAACAAGGCGATTCTCCAAAGGCAATCCTTTCACTATCAAAGTGTCTAATAAATTGGCCACTCTATACCCTCAACCATATCTTATACACAATCTGCTTAAATATTCAGATGTATTAAAAAACGCGCGTAATCCCGTATCACTGTAAAACTTAATTGGGTCCCTACGTCAACATTCCAATCTGCGAGTTTTCTATGCGTGAAATATGGAATGACACTCCTACCTCTACTCAGATACGCATGAAAGTCGTCGGACGTAATGAAAATGGAGGAGTATATATACTGTGTAGCTAAAAGTCTGATCAATCAGTGAGTAGCTAACATCAATAACTTGCGCACGTATATTGAATGAGAAAGCGAGTGTCCGAAAAGAGGACGGAGTTATGAGCTCAAACGCTGACGTCGCCCGCCTCCTTTACCAAATAGGAGAGTTATATTCTCTGCAAGGAGATTTTTTTCGTAGTCGTGCGTATCTTCGGGCTGCTCAACGAATTGAGGCCTTCCCGGAAAACATTCGAACCCTCCATGAACGCGGAAAACTAGAGACAATTCCAGGTGTAGGAAAGGGAATCGGCACGACAATTGACAAGTATCTTACAACAGGAGCTAGCAGTCACCTCGAAGAACTCCGGGAATCGCTGCCACCTGGCGTCCTTGCGCTTCTCAGTATTGAAGGTATCGGTCCGAAAACCGCTCTGCGATTAACACGTGAACTGGGAATAACATCAATTGCCCAGCTTGAAAAGGCTGCTAAGAATGGACAATTACGGAACTTGAAAGGTTTTGGACAGCGATCGGAACAGAGTATCCTTCAGGCTATCCAAACGTTTCAGGGGCAGCAACAGCGATTTTTATTGAATCAGATTCTACCGGTTGTTGAAGAGATTAAAACCCTATTAGCTCAATGCTCTCAAGTCCAACAAATTGAAGTGGCTGGCTCAGCGCGCCGAATGAAGGAAACCGTCGGCGACCTCGATATCCTTATTGCTGCCGAGAATGGATTGCAAGTTACCGAGCAATTCATCACGATGCCAGATGTAGCTCGAGTAGTTTCACAAGGTAAAACACGAAGCACCGTTATACTACGCTCGAATCTTCAAGTTGATCTTCGCGTTGTGCCTCGCCAATCGTTTGGAGCTGCTCTTCAATACTTTACTGGATCCAAAGAACATAACATCAAATTAAGAGGAATTGCGAGCGATCAAGGGTATAAATTAAATGAATATGGTTTGTTTACACGGGATACTGATACGCGGATTGCAGGATCATCTGAACCGGAGATCTATGCTCAACTCGGTTTCGCGTATATTGAGCCGGAACTACGGGAACACCGCGGTGAAATTGAAGCAGCAGCGCATCAAGCATTGCCGCAATTGATCGAGATGGCTGATATCAAGGGTGATCTCCATGTTCACTCAGATTGGAGTGATGGGATACATTCAATTCCTGAGATAGCGGAAGCAGCCAGCAAACGAGGCTTCGAGTATGTTGCGATCTGTGATCATTCACAAGCCCTAGGCATTGCACATGGTCTCAACGAAGATCGTCTGCGGAAGCAAGTTCAGGAGATCGAAGCAGTGAATGCCAGCGGACAGAGCTGTGAAGTTTTGAAAGGCATCGAAGTTGATATTTTATCGACCGGTCACCTCGATCTCCCTAACCAGGTATTGCAAGAGCTGGATTTTGTGATTGCTAGCATCCATTCAGGATTCAAAGATGAGGCTGAGACGCTTACTAATCGACTCTTGACAGCAATCCATAACGATACCGTCTCTGCAATTGGGCATCCAACAGGTCGTTTAATCCAGCGAAGAGCACCCTACGCTTTTAATCTCGAACGAGTCTTCGATGCTGCAATGGAACAACACGTAGTACTCGAAATAAATGCTTTTCCAGATCGATTAGATCTGAATGACGTGAACTGTCGAACTGCACAGGAACATGGCGTCATGATGTCGATTGGCACCGATGCACATAGCATAAATCATCTCAATTATTTAAGATACGGAGTTGCGGTCGCACGGCGAGGTTGGCTTCAAGCCACGGATATCTTGAATTCCCGTTCGCTTCCTGACTTAAGGCGGAGTTTACAGCGTTAAGAGCAAAATATCGGGGAGTGCTAGATAACTATACGCGCGCGCGTATGCCTTGGATCGGAGTCTACAAGGGTGGCGGCGGTGGGTACAAAATCTCGCATTTATGTCACGCTTCACGCAAGACGAGCTCCAAGACATTGAACGCGGCCTCATTGAGAAAGTCCGTGCCTTTGTCCAGTTTGATATGGAAGTTACCCAGCAACATGAACAAAAAATCCCCAAAATCCGATTTCGTACTCGACGTCGGCGCCGACAAAGTGAAGCTACGACGGGTCTTATTGTATAATCTCGTAATCTCGAATATCAGGATCCCTAGGTTACTCGAGTCTACACATTAGCTTCCCGAATCGCTGTTAGAGACTTTCAACGCGATCAACGAGATCCCAGCCGACAGTAGAATGAGTGCTAGTAGAATCCAGCCTATGAAATAAGACGCGGTGATATCTCGAACCGCACCTAATAATAAAGGTAGCAGAAGCGCTCCGGCAGATGCGAACGTGTTTAAGATGCCGGATATTTGCCCCGCTACCTGTACACCATAGAGTTTAGGAAGAATAGCAAAATGCGGGCTCCGAATAAAATTAATGCCCCAGCCTATTCCGATGATTGAAAGGTACATGTAGAGAGAAGTTTCACCTGTAATAAAAAGGACAGTAACGAGACTTAAGCTGATAAATGTTGATAGGAGAACCACACGTTCACCTAATCGGTCAGAGATTATTCCCCCTACAGGATTTGCCAACATCCCTGCGAGGTTAAAAAGAGAAAAAACACCTCCAGCGGCAATGAGGGTAAGATCATACTCTTCCTGCAAGAGAAGAGGTAACCACGCGAGGAATGTATAGTTAGCCCCTAACCGCACAAACTGAGTCCACGCCATCGCCCAGAATTCCTTCGTCCAGAAGATATTGACTAGGTCTCCTCGATTCATTCGCTTAACTGCGATTGAACTCTTATCTTTCAGCGAAAGTGCTATGACAATGGCTGCAATCAGTCCTAATCCCCCTGCAATACTCAGGGTGCTTCTCCACCCTAATTGGACCGCTGTGGAGGGAATGATCCACGAGGATCCAATGAGGCCTACACTACCACCTATACTCAAAATCCCGAGGGCAGTTCCCCGTTTTTCCGCGTTAAACCATTCAGCGACAAGCTTGACAGAAGGCACAAAGACGCCGGCTCCAAGAAGCCCCGTGAAACATCGAGCGATTATCGCTTGCCAAAATCCGTCTGCTACACTAAAAATGATAGTTGAAGCAGCGGCACCACCGATGCTAGCAGCAATGATTCGCCGACTTCCAAAACGATCAGCAGCAATCCCCCAAGGTATTTGCCCTATCAAGTATCCAACAAAATAGGAAGACATCAATGCTCCACTCATCGTATATGTGAGAGCAAGCTCCGACTTGATCATTTCAAGAACCGTAGAATATGAGGAATTTAATACATTCATGAAGAAAAAAGCGAGGAAACCGCCAATTACGATTAAAATGTATTCGATTGACGTGTTTGTTGATTCATCACTTCGCATAGTACCAGCCTTCCTGGCCTGTGACAGCCAGAATATCTAATAACAATATATGCGCAAGGCAGAGGACAACGCTATTAGATAAAGTTTCTCGCGATCACGAACCTGGGTACCTGAGCTCAAAGAGTTGCTGGCTTAGCGATAACCTCAAGTATCTTCAAATCAAAGAATCGACGACTATTGGCTGACCGGATCAGTAGAACGGTGTCGGCTCCTCGCCCCGTTCCTGCTACTGCAAGGACGGGTTGATCACTCTGCACCAATCCTGCATCACATGCCATTGCTACAATTTCTACACAGACTTTTGTTCCTTGGCCCATCATGCGCAAAGTGTCAGCGATTAGAGTGCTGAGTGAAGACCCCATTTTCGATCGAACCGCATCATTAATACTGTGAAAGGGCATAGTGCTAAATAGTACAGTGCCGCCTAAGGCTTCTATTTCTTTCAAGATCTCAGGCTGAAATTCATTAGTATTCGCATTCCTAAAGCCTACACTATGAGCTACCACGATGACATTCACATTCGTTCCCTGAAATGCTTTCACCGCACTGAGTCCTGTTGACCCCTTAGTTGAGGCGATAATTACATCCGTTACATCTCTGTCTTTACAAAAGGTTTGAGTAATCTGAATAACCTGTTCATTCCCTAAATTATCAGTATTAATCAGTGTGATCACCGTGCATGGAATACGCTTACTATCCATTTCAATGTAGCGGTTACGCGGGCGTTGACGTTCTCGATCTAAACTGATACACTATTCAAATCGTTGGGGGAGCTTATGTGTCAAAACCAGACTGCAACTGATCGGTATGATCGACGTCAGAAATAGTAATTCATATGGTAAAGACTCAATGATTATTCCACCAAGAACGGGTAAAATCGAAGTCACAATATTTAGAGCATTCATTGTACCAAGTAGAATCGGCCGGGTGTTATGATCTGCGAGTTCCATGACATAGGTATTG
>JAOZHK010000265.1 GCA_026014905.1 Candidatus Bathyarchaeota archaeon | reverse complement strand
ATTCTCTTCCCCCGTATCGGAGTCTCAGTCGAAGCTCGAGAGCTGGGAAATGTACTCTCCGAAATCGCGTTACAAAGCGAAGGTACAGATCCTACAATTCTAGGGAATGGAACACCTTTCACACCGCCCTGTATCCTTATTTCAAGTGGAGAATCTATCGTCACGGTTGGAAAAACTGCTGCAAAGGCTCGAGGAGGACGGAATCAGGAATTTGTCCTCGCTTCCGCGCTGAGAATTCGAGGAAGTACGCGCATCACGATTGCTGCCGTAGACTCCGATGGGACAGATGGTCCAACCAATGTCGCGGGAGGAATCGTTGATGGCTACACCGCGATGCGAGCTGATTATGAGGGCATCGATATCTTCAAAGCATTAAGAACGCATAACTCGACGGCTACTTTGACGAGACTTAAGGACGCTATTATCACTGGAAACACGGGCATGAACCTTATGGATCTCAGAGTTATCTCTATAAGTGAGAAAAGTAGCTAATGCCTCATGAGAGAAATGTCCTCAAAGGTCAAAGCAGTGTGGGCGAGAGAAATAACTAGTCGAGACGCCTTTCCCGCCGTGGAGTCCACCGTCCTTACAGAAGATGGATCAAAAGGAATAGCAGTCGCTGCAGCAGGAAGTTCCGTTGGTGAATATGAAGCCAGGTTTGTTTATGATGGTGGCGAGAGATATCATGGGCGAGGCGTTCTCACAGCAGTCCGCAACGTCAACACAGTCATAGCTCCAGCATTAAAGGGCATCGATGTGACGATGCAGCGAGAGATCGACGCTATTATGCTTCAGCTCGATGGAACACCTAATAAAACGCGATTGGGAGCTAATGCGACAGCAAGTGTTTCCGCTGCAGTGCTTAAAGCTGCTGCGAAAAGTCTCAGACTACCGTTATACCGCTATATCGGTGGTGTTAACGCGTGTGTATTACCTATTCCTATGACCAATGTGAGAGCTGGTGGTAGTAGGCGCTATGGGGGAGGTGCAAGAGGTGGGGGGAAACCGGTTTTTGAGTTTATGAGTTATGGTGCCAACTCGTTTTCGGAAGCACTATACATGGGGTGGCAGCTCTCGCACAAATACAAAGTTCTTAGTACCAACAAATTCAACCTTGGTCCCAGCCGGAATCACGATTTAACGGGAGTCATTACCCATGATGCCGAGATCTTGGACGTCATGACGGAATCGATAAACGAGCTAGGGTTTAAGAATAAGGTGGGCATCCACATCGATGTCGCCGCTGGATGCTTTAAGGAGAACGATCGGTTTGTGGGCTTGTTTTCACGAGAGGACAAAACGCGAGAAGATCTGATAGACTTATACCATGATTGGTGTATGACATACCCTATCACAGATTTAGAGGACCCGCTTGATGATGAGGATTTTACAGGTCACGCTATCTTGGTTAGAAAGCTGGGCATTCAAATCACAGGGGACGATCTATATGCGACAAACCCACATCGCCTCCAACAGGGAATCGAACTCAACTCTGCAAATTCTATCGTGCTAAAAGTCCCCCAGATTGGTACCATAACTGAGGCCTTCGATATGATTCAATTAGCCTACAGAAACGGGTACCGAATTCTTCCGGGAGCAAGCCGAGGATCAGGAGTAGATGGATCATTAGCCGATTATGCCGTTGGCTTCAATACTGGACAGACCAAGTCAGCTAGTTATGGCACTCCCTTACTCAATAGATATTTAGCGATAGAAGACGAGCTCGACACTTCAGCAAAATTTCTTGGAATAGAGGCACTTATCTTTAAGAAATAACAACGAGTTCACTGCTCGCGAGCTGAAGAGCGAGACAACGTCTCTCTACGCGCGCGTTTTCATCTTCTATCCGTCCGTGCATATTATTTTAATAATTAACCTGAACTCTCTATACAATCAATAATACATCTCAAGGTTAGCTTCATGACTTTATTGAAAGAGCTCAAACTCGGAAAACTCTATTACGAGATCAACCGACACAACCTCCCTGCCTTAACTATCAATCCCGGTGAAACCATCAAGGTCGAGACGGAAGACACCTTTAACGGCCTCGTCCGCAAGGAAGGGGATCATCGAGATCTCAAGAAAAAACCACACGGTAATCCACAATCAGGCCCGATCTATGTCAATGGTGCTGAAAAAGGTGATACTTTGGTTGTCCATATTAACAAGATTGAAGCACGAATCAGCCAGGCAGCGACTGATATGACCTACGCGCGCCGAGGTCTCGGAGAGTTCCTCGGAGTAGATATCCCCATTAACACGCGCGTGTGCCCTGTTCGCGACAGCCACGTGTGGTGGAGTCCGACAGTCTCCCTACCGTACAAACCAATGATCGGCACCATCGGGTGTGCGCCAGACTGTGGTGCCCCGACAACCGGTCCTGCTGGAGATTACGGCGGTAATTTGGATATTAAAGAGGTTACGGAAGGTAATACGATTTATCTTCCAGTATATGTTATGGGAGCACTTCTTCATCTGGGCGATGCTCATGCAACCCAGGGGCATGGAGAGTTATGTGGCACTGCTCTCGAAATGCCTGCCACTGTCACCATAACAATCGATCTGCTCAAAGGGAAGACTATTCCTCGCCCGCGCATCCGATCACCAAATGAAATCATGTGTATCGCTGCAGGTAGACCCATGGAACGCTCAGTAGCACAAGCCTATTCTGATCTTATCTTCTGGATGGAAGAAGAGTTTCATGTGCCTCGTTGGGATGCACTCAGCCTCCTGACTATGGTAGGTGAAATATCGGTCGGTTACCACCTTGCTGGAACTGTAGCAGCAAAGGTACGAATAGAATACGTCAAAGCAGCAAAGAAAGCTCACTAGCCAACTCCAGGATTAACTATTCAAGCGTTACTACCCATAAACAAGTTTGCTGAATTCTTCGATACATTCATGGGCAAACCAGATATTTTCAGGTGCCGCATCCGGTCCGATGGAGTGATTAGACGCCACAACATGTCCTGGGGCAAGCGCATAGATGACTCTTTGTACCCAATCTCGGATCATTTCTTTATTATAGCTAACGAGAACGATTTGGGTGTCGAGGCCTCCCCAAAACGTAATGATATCACCAAAATCCCGGTGTAGTCTTTCAGGCTCCATGTGGTATGTGTTAGGATTGATTTGTTGACCTACCATATCAATCCCCATGGCAGCAAGGTCACCAAGATACAGGTGGATTGATCCACACATATGTGCGTAGATTCGGGCTTTTGTGAATTTTTTTATCTGAGCAATCGCTTTCTCTTGGTATGGAACACAAAATTCCCGGAAATGCTCGAGAGAGATCATAGGTCCCTGTTGAAACCCCATGTCTCCTGGGCCAGCATGCACTCGATCAATGTAATCACCAATAGCGTTCAGCATGATTTCATTCGTATCCATTCCAATTTGTAACATTTTAGCAGCAAACGCGTGATAAAATTCGGGATTCTTTTTCATGTCTTTGAACCATTGAGTAAAACCACGAACAAAATGATGTCGCTCAGACGAATATGACGCTGCTCCGCCAACTATGGCATAATCAGTGGTTTCATGGAGCCGTTTCGCAAGTTTAGCTGCTTGTCGCGCATTTGATTCCATGATTTGACGAGCCTTTGTGCTCTCTGTATCTGGCCAGTAAGGATAGTCTTCAATATCTTGTAATGTCTTAAGCTGGGATCCAGGTTGTTCAGCATCAGGGGCAAGGTGCAATCGAGGAACACCAGGTCGAGTGTCATATGATCGACTTGTCCCATACGCGGGTTTCCATAATGTCCCATAAAATCCTCGAAAATAGCCATTCGGAAGCGTTTCAATCTGTCCTCTTAAACTTGTTTCATGGGGAAGTGACGATAATAATCTGTTTGGCACATAGCGGAAATCGGTATTGAATTTCTCTAAAATTCGATCATCCACCTCAGTATACCCGAACACTGGATCCGGGGCTGGATCTGCATAGTCTGGAACGCCAATATAGTCCGCAACAGCTTTCAGCCCATAGGGCTCTTCATCGAGAATACATGCCGTTCGAAAGCCTACAAACTCGTTGCAAATTTTATCTGGCCATTTTGGGGGGTGTGAGGTAACACGATAAAATCGTTCACGAGGAGTCATGAGGTTAATGCTCCCTTCGCAACTTTAAAGGCTTCGAAGGCATCTTGTGCATAAAGATCAGCTCCAATCTTATCCACGAATTCGGGGGTTACCGGTGGGCCACCAACCATTACTTTGATGTCCTTTCGTAGGCCTTGTTCTTGGAGGCGTTGAATGGTTGCTGTCATCGCTGGTAACGATGTGGAAACTAGACAGGATAGGGCTAGAATATCGACGTGTTCAGCCTGAATGGCTTTTACGAATTGTTCGGGGGATACGTCCTCTCCAAGATCTTTCACTTCAAACCCATTAAGCATGAAAAGCGTGGCCACAATGTTTTTACCAACCGAGTGAATATCCCCCGCCACTGTGCCAATGATGATTGTACCAAGAGGTACAGATTTATCACCCTTAAGATGTGGTTCAATAATGGCTAGTCCTTCGTAAAACGCATCGATTGCACACAAAACATCAGCTAGAAATGCGTCCCCTTCTTCCCATAATTTCCCTAACAATGTTAAGCCTTTTGTCAACCCATCTACTAATATGGTGTTAGGGGTGATTTCCTCGTTCAAAAGATCGTTACAAAGCTTCAGTGTTCTGTCTATATCCGCGTCACAGACCGCATTTGCTAAATTGTCGAGAGACAAACAATCATTTCCTTTACAATATCCTACTTTCATAATTACAAATGGAAGATATATAAAAAACATGTATTGATCGTCTGCGTGATACGCGACGCTTGTACGCCATGTACGGATCAGTAGTATTATATATAGACGAATACTGCAATGTGTAAGTTATGACAAGACCGGATTGGGATAGATATTTTCTTGATTTATGCGAGTCTGTTTCGAAACGAGCGACGTGTAATCGCGGGCGGACGGGTTGTGTAATAGTCAAGGACAAGATGATCATGACCACGGGGTATGTTGGATCACCTGCGGGGCTTCCGCATTGTGACGAAGTTGGACATGATTTACGAAAGGTCTTTGACGAGGAAGGCAATGTCAGTCAACATTGTGTACGCACGTTACATGCAGAACAGAACGCGATCATCCAAGCTGCTAAATTTGGTATTCCTCTCGATGGTGCCACCCTCTATTGTAAGATGACGCCTTGTCGCAGATGTGCTATGATGATAATTAACGCGGGTATTCGGAGAGTAATCTGTGAGAGGAGATATCATGCTGAAAAAGACACATTAGAGCTTTTCAAACAATCTGGTGTTGAATTGAAGGTCATGAGCGCAGAAATCATGAAGTATGATAATCAATGATTCACATGTCTAGTTCGGGGCAAGTTCTTTAGTAGGGGTTCGTCGCAGCCATTTCCCAGGCATCACAGTGGATCAACTTCACATTCCCGCCAGCACATGATAGCGAAATACCTCTACTTTCTTCTAGTATAGGGTAGATTCGCTGAGTAACGCATTGTCTTCCATTTACAAACACTTCTAAAATGGAGCGATCAATATAGATCTGTAAATTCAAGAGTTCATCAACGAAACGGGAAAAGGGAGCGATTTGCGCTGTCACAGTATTTCCACCTCGCCTGAACTCTGAATATCTTATGTCCGGATCGAGGGTCGAATGCCTCAGATCGATTTTAATGGAGTGTTTACGGAAGTTCACCTCAATATCCGTTTTCTCTCTGCCATCAGGAGACGCGCAGACGGTCACGATGAATGTTTCAGCTTTTTTAGGATCCACTTGTATAGCCAGCTCAAGACAGTCTCCTTGAATTTCCGCAGAAGTGATCCTTTCTCCTGCTGTCATTTCACGTCCCTCAATTCTTTGATGATGCATTCTCAAGTTGTGAAGTTCGGCGACTGGGTGAATATGTAAAACACCATCTCTAAGCGTCAATTCTCTAGGGAGGCTTAGAGTTCCAGACCAGCCAACAGCTCGTGTCCTTTCTAGGTTTCGGAGATCGGTAACCCATGCCCAAAAGATACGCCGTCCTTTGTTGTCCAGAAAGCTTTCGGGAGCAAACAGACTTCCCCCAGGCCAATTCATCCAACCATGAAACTTAGGGTAATAATGTTCATTTATCCAGTCACCGAGATAATATCTGCATCCTCTTTTATGACTTATACAAAGAAGCACATATTTCTCTCCGAGCTTGAAAAAATCGGGGCAGGATATGTCATC
>JAOZHK010000257.1 GCA_026014905.1 Candidatus Bathyarchaeota archaeon | reverse complement strand
TCTCCCCGGATTCCTCCGACTCCTCCTCAGACCCCCCGAGCTCAGACTCGAAATCGAAATCCTCCACCGGCATCGGAGGCGGAGTAGTCGCCAGCGTATAACCGATCCAGGCCATGATCAGCAGACACATCCCCACCGCCAGGAACGCCGACACCTGAACAGTCAGCCAAGCCCAAGGAGACATGAACAGCAGCCAGAAGTATATCACAACCCCAGCAAGACTGCCAACCAGAATCGCTCCACCAAGAACCCTATCATCAGCCATCGAACATCACACCCCAAGACACAAACACGGTATAAAAATCTTCACAGCACAATTCACCAACGTACGCAAACGATGAAACGAACCTACACAACACAAACCACCGCCTTTCATCGCCTCGCCGAAACTGATGAAACCGGTCACTTTTAAAATGACACGACCCAAACCTCCGAAAGAAAACTACTGAACAACGAGACACACCCCCCTCCACCACGACATTTCGCCAGAACCACACACCCCAACAATTGAAAACACACAACACGCACAGCCAGCCAGATCAGCACGTCCACGAACGGCGCACAGCAGCGCGAGCACACGAAACCAAAGTAAATATACCTAAAAAATAGAGTAATAATTCATAAACCCCTTAAAAGACAGTGACAAAACCAAATCAGCTGATCCCCCGTGTTTGAAAGATTCAACCGCTGGCTATCAGGAAGCTTCGACTGCATAAAATGCGGAAAAACCATGCACATAATGTCATTCGGATACGGCGAGACAATCTGCCCCCACTGTTATGACGGAGAAGAAAAACTCATACTCATGGATAAAGGCTACTGGCTTAACAGATTCCTATCCACGTTCATGGAACAGGAAACACAAGTACAGAAACAGGAAGACTACGATGACATATTATTGGCACAAATGAAAACAGCCGAAGACTACGAAATTCACTATCAAGAGGAGTAGAATGCGAGCGCATCGCTGGTCCTAGAGAGACTGCAAACGCGCGCGACAAACTAGTAAGCGGGTCCAAATGGACCCGACAATCTAGAAAGATTAACAAAAGTGGGCCTTTCCTAGTTTATTACTAGAAACTCTGTGTAGGAGTCCTTCCCCCCGCATTGATCAAACTCGTAAAAGTCAGTTTAATATTTTGTATACGAACTCTTATGTTAAGATTATTCAATAATATCTTGAAGGATATAAATGTCTGAATCTCTTGTATTTATTGGACTCCTAAAACCTAAACCTGAAGAATTCCTTAGTTCTGTTGCGATATCACGAAGGAAGATTCAACAATCCATTAAAGGGTTAAGAGATAAGCGGTTCCTGCTTTTTTCTCGTTTGTCACTGGTTTTGTTAATGGTTTTTTTACTTCAAGTCAGCGAACCGATTATCTGGAGCCAATCGGTTGGGCATGAAGACATTGTTGCAAAACCGGCGGATATCAATTGGGTTCAGACTGGAGGCCCTCCTGGAGGTCATTTTTCGAAATTAGTGCAGAACCCTGTTTATCATGATGAGTTATATGCTCAAACAGGAGATGGTCGAATTTTCAAGTCCATAAACAAGGGCGAAAACTGGCATCTGCTCGAACTATCGTCTAACGTTAGACTATGGTCAATGGCGGTACATACCGACGGATTATTTGCATGTGGTGATAAGCTCTATTATATCGATAATGATGAAAATGCGAATCTGGTATACAATGATTATTGGGATTCTGTGTCTGTCAGCGATTCGAAAGTGTTTGTTACGAGAGCAGGAGTTTCTCTTGAGGATATTAAAATTCTATATTCAGACCTTTCCTATCCCGAATATGATTGGATCGACATAACCCCTGACTCTCAAGTTATGAACAGCCTGGTATTTCCTCCACCGGAAATCGAATTACTATATCACGTGAATGTCCCCGACATAGTAGCGATTGGTGACCGAGTATTAGCGAACATCCACATTGGGGTGGAAGGAAGCGGAGAGCACTCGAATAGTCAACTCTTAATATCAGACGACCGGGGTAAAACATGGTCAGCAGTCGCTCTAGATATCCAAAATGGTACCATTATATCGAAGATCATTCAGGATGATGATGACCCAAACCACATCATTCTTGCTTTCAAGCACAACATAATGCACGACGCGTACTCCCCGCTTAACACCCTGGTGAAACAGACATTTGATGGGGGAGACACTTGGGAGACTCTGACGGATATTGAAATGCTTTCCAACGGCGTGACTAGCGTCTCCAAAGTCGGCTCAGACTATTATCTCATTTGCCCCTTCGACAGCCTCAGGATAGTGAAACTGAGCGGCTCAAGTTATGAACTGCTGGAATCGCCCACCATTGATGCATATGAAAATATCGTTTTTGGAGTTGAACAGTTGTTATTCGACTACGATGACCCCACAATAGTATACGGAAAA
Organism: Candidatus Bathyarchaeota archaeon; assembly: GCA_026014905.1. The sequence goes on along the minus strand of JAOZHK010000257.1, from coordinate 3,978 downwards.
ACTGGATGGGCCTTCGGTCTTATAAAATCGGAAGACGCCATGGCGACCTGGGAGAAGATGGACAGTGACATCATAGCATCTTCCCCCAGCATAGTGATGACCCATCCCGCAAACCAAGACATCATATTTACATCGGGAAACATGATCCAAGAGGCATATACCTCAAAAGATGGAGGCGATTCCTGGGAGCCCTTCTCGCCAACCCCCTCGGGGGATGAGCTTCGATTTGATCCTCATAACTCAAACCATATACTTTTGATCGATGAAATGACCCAAATTTTCGAGTCCTTTGATGCTGGAACAAGTTTCAATCAAATAAACCAACATTTCAGCTCTGCTAAAATATTGGACATTGAAGTAGCAGAGGATAATCCTAACCTGATATATGTGTCTAACCAAGGAATCGGTATCTCCGAAAAATACAACGGAGAATGGATGCACCTTAGCGGTTCTCCGGATTACGCCTATGATTTAGAACTTGATCCAGAGGACAGCAACATTCTATACGCAACATATTCACCGAAGATTTTTGAAAACTATTCATCTGTTTGGAGATACTCAAAATATCAAACAGAAAATTTTGGTTGGAGTGAGATCCTGCGGGTTGAAAACTCCACTGGAATTACCTCTATCACCTTTGACCAACTGAATCCTATTGAAATCTATGCGGGAGTTGTCGGTAGAAGTGCTGGGATTTATTTCAGCAATGATAAAGGTATAACATGGGATAATCTCAATGAGAAATTTCTTTTCAGTACCATACACTCGCAGAACCAAATCGCGGTCAACCCATTGAACGATGAAGAAGTATATGCCGCGCCTTGGGGAGCTGGATTATTCAAGACAGCGGATAATGGCGATACCTGGATTGAGCTTGAGAACATTCCATCACTATCAATAGCAAGTATAGTAATTCATCCTAACAAACCAAACATCATTTACGCTGCAGGTAGGGCAAAACCCGTTCTCTATAAATCAAATAATGGTGGGGATACTTGGGTAGAGTTTTTCGATGCTGGTGCGTCGTATGCTAGATTGTTTAAAACTGTTCTTGATCCGAGCAACCCAGACACAATCTATGTTTCGGCGTTTAGACACAACGCCGTCTATGGCAGCTTATTTAAGATTGTCAATGGTATTCCAGCTGACATTACGAATACTATTCCACGAGCGATCATCGATATAGCAGTTGATCCGACTAACTCGGATACAATTTACGTATCACTCCACGGTGAGAGTGTCTATAAGACAATCAATGGTGGGATCAGTTGGCAGAATTTAGACTCCATGCCAATAGTTGGAACTTTCGATATCGAGATAGACCCAAGAAACGCTGACACTCTATACGCAGCGGCAATAATGGGCAGGAGGTGCCCTGAGGAACTTCTACCTCCAAGCTTGTTCCCCAGCGTCGCTCCCGAGGAGATTGGCGAACATGGTGTGTACAAGAGCGAAGACGGAGGATTGACCTGGGTTAACATCAATCAAGGTGTCATTAAAGCCCCATGCAGAGCCTTAGCTCTCCATCCTACGAACCCAGATGTGATCTATGCTGCAGGAGCCGGAGGTGTATATCTAACCATCGATGGCGGGGAGAGTTGGTCCCTTCAGAACATAGGACTCGATTTCCAGAGTGTGGGAGCGATATCCCTAGGTGCAAACAAGATTTATGCCGGTTCAAGAGGCGGAGGGGTATATAGGAGCGATATAAAAGAGGATTACTCTCTCCGTTGGATATCAACTGAAGGACCTAGACCTGAGATATTCAACATCCAGTTGGCGGTTGATCCTTCTAACTCTGATGTGATCTATGCGAGTTCCTATCCTGGGGGATTGTTTAAGACGACAGATGGTGGGATGACGTGGAAAGACAAGAACTTTTTCCTACCCAGTTTCGAGGTGCTAGATCCTGTTCGACAGGGATATTATAGATTCGCATTCGATCCTTCAGACTCGAATTTGCTATATTTCGTAATCTACGGTAAAGGAGTGTACGTATCCAAAGATGGCGCGGACAGCCAGATGCCATTATTTGGCGATAACAACATAATGCTTGGAAAGCCCTTAACCAATATAGCTGTTGATCCTCAAGATCCTGATGTACTCTATGTAACATCAGAGGAAGGAGTATTCGTTTCCAGGGATCGGGGCATAAACTGGAGTCCAATCAATAATGGACTTAAGACTCAAAACATCAGATCCTTGAAGCTCTTAGGGATCGAATGGCCACCTTTCAGTTCTGACTTCGAGAACGGTGAAGCTTCTGATTGGGAATTAAGCACAGGATGGACCGTAGAGCAAGATGGTGAGAACTATGTCTTACAGGGGAGAGACCATACATGGGTAAATGCAGGTTCTCAAAAATGGGGAGACTACACATTTGAGACCAAAATTAAACTGCTGCAGGGAGCAGTGCACATTAACTTTAGGACTTGTCATGAGGGCAGATATTTCCTCGGTTTTCATGAAGAGGGATTATATCTTGCGAAGAGTATCAATGAGTGGAGCGCCCACCCTGAACTAATCTCCACTTTTTCACAATATCCGTTAAACCAGTGGCATGACATCAAAATCGAACTAGTAGGAAATAATATTCAGATATTTGTCAATGAAAAATTAGAGATCAACTTTACAGACACAGATCCCATCACCCACGGTGCTATTGCATTTGAAACTCTCGACGATTCACATGTTTATGTAGATCAAATCAAGGTGACACATGAAAGGGGTGAGCTTGCCCTCTTCGCAGCTACTAATGGCTATGGCATTTACAAATTCAACACTGAAGAAATGAAATGGAAGAACCTCGGGAGAACGATAGGAACCGGATGGTGGACTGCATGGGAACGGCGTATGTACCAGTTCAGCTCGCTACTGTTCGACCCAGATATACCTGGTAACGTGTACCTGGGGCACTTCCCAAGTGGATTTTTCATCAGCCATGACAACGGTAAGAATTGGACAGATTCCAGTTTAGGTCTTGGAAACGATGGAATCTTTTCCTTGACCATGCATCCCCATGATTCCAACATCATATGGGCTGGAACATACAACGGTGTAGTAAAATCTGTAGACCGAGGAAAGACTTGGCAATCAAAAAGCAATGGAATACCACCGGAGCAATGGCCATTCGCCGTTACAATCGATGACATCGCCCCAAACATCATGTACATCGCGACTAAAAATGGCCAAAACAAGGGACTGTCCCATAGAAACCAAGTCCGTGGCGTCGTAATGAAGTCAACTGACGGTGGAGAAAACTGGTTCGAAATAATGAATGGTCTAAATGAAAGGGATGAATTCTATGAAATAATCATTTACCCATCAAACCATGAAATCATTTTCCTGAGTACAAATTCGGGTGTCTATATGAGCCGAAACGCTGGAGATAGCTGGAAAAATATCAACAAAGGTTTAGCAACTACGATTAACCAAGTCAGAGACAACGTGGCTGACAACTTGTTTCTCACACCAAACAACGATGCTCTCCTATTGGGACTACAAAGTTACGGTGTTTGGAAAATGAATCTAGCTGATCTGATTGAAACAATCGAAATCGATAGCGTATCAGCCCCTCTTGAAGCTGAGATAAACAAGACCTTGAGCATTGACATAACTCTTAATCACTCCTTCATCTCCGACCCATCTAGCGGTGCGAAAAGACAGATCTATGTAGGCCTCTATGACTCAGATCAAGGAAACTGGATAAATGGCGCATCAGACATGGTGGGTATTGTGCCACATCAAAATATCAATGAAGAATCCTTGACATACACCCTCGAACTCACCACACCTAATCAAGCGGGTGACTACGTTCTTGAAGCCCGAGTCTACTATCAGAAAGAAGTCGAATGGTATTATAATGAACAGGAATACCTCAAACGTTTCAACATAAAAACAGTACAAAAGACGGAACCCCAACCAGAGCCTTCTCCGACGCCCGAACCCTCTCCTGAACCCTCACCGTCTCCAGAGCCC
>JAOZHK010000252.1 GCA_026014905.1 Candidatus Bathyarchaeota archaeon | reverse complement strand
GATGACGGATTGTTTTGGATACGCATAAAATGTAGAATTAATTTCAGCGGTTTGAAACAGCTGAGAATAAAAACTGAACATCCGCGTGGTACCGGGGTACACAGGTCCAACCCACTCTTTATAAGACCACCCACTCGTCCCAAAAAGGAGATTAGCCATGGCTATCGCCATGCCCTAAAGAGGTGCCCTCCTTAAAATATGTTCACTAAGCTGTTTTTTCCAAATTACTTGTGGATTGACTACCCACAGCGGTGTTTGTCCATTGCAAAACCGCTGAATATTCTGCATTGCGTCATGATGTCGGGCAATTAGAGTTTCATAGACGTTACCAATGTGATGGGTTAGACAGGTGCGTGATGAGGCTTGGAGACTTTTCACCCACCAAGCTTGTGGATCTGGAGGTTCTTCTTGCCAAACATCGATACCTGCGCCATAAATCCGCTCCTCTTCTAACACTTTGGCTAGTGCGGGCATGTCTATTATCGGGCCCCGTGCATCGTTGACGATGATCGCTGTTTTCTTCATCAATCGGAGCTCCTGGTCCCCGACTAATCCACGTGTTTCATCGTTCAGCGGTGCATGAATACTAATAACATCCGCTTCTTTGAATACGGTATGAAGATCCACGAGTTCAACACTGAGTAATTCAGCGCGTTTTCGAGGGATATAGGGGTCGTATGCGATTACTCTCATATTGAACCCCAATCGACCTGTAAGTGCCATGCGGCTCCCTGCCATCCCTAGCCCGATTAGCCCCAGCGTTTTCCCCCACAACATGTAACCTCCACGATAGTAATGGAGATCATCATCAGTCTTCGAACCACCCCAACGATCCACGTTCATTAATTCTCCATTACGCATCTTTGAATCGGTGAGGGGGATCCGCCGTAGAACTGCAAGAATATGCGCCCATGCAAGCTCAGCGACTCCATGACCCGTTTCAGGAGTGCCCCCACAATTTGAGACCATAATTCCATGGTCAGTCGCTGCCTCAACATCGATTTGATTGAATCCTTGGCTGAAGGTGAATATCCATTCTAATTGTGTATTTACATCCATCATATCACTGGTGAAGGGGGGAATGGATCCAACAACAGCATGTGGCTGTATACGCTCTAGCATACGTGTGTAGTGATCATGATCATTACTCTCCGGAGTGTCCCAGAAATGGATTGTTCCAATATCATGAAGAAAATTCCAAGGTACAACTGGTTTTCGGGGTTTAAACAGTACAGTTTTTCGCTCCAACGCAAACACCATATCACAGGGTGAATACTGTAGCTTAAAAATACACTCTTTTGACTCACAAACCTTTACGAGTGTACTCAGTGCACTAGTGGGCAGATCGATGGAGGGATGAAGCAAGACAGAAAGATCCCATGGCGACAAGGCTGATCTCGGCGACAAGTACTAAAGGATTCGTTTCAAATACAGTCACGGAGCCCCAGAAGAAACAGTATAGCAGATGAATCATAACCCAGCCTATACATGTGAACGCGATCACATACCCAAACAGGATCCTCAGGTTGGAGAATCGGGTACCCATATCTTTGCACTACATCTACTATGTCAGTGAATTATGCATTCGCAAGGCGCGTGTAGGCCATCAGGAGCGCAATTGAAAGCCCAGCACCAACAACCCCTGAGATAAACCACGGAGAGATGAGGCCTGAAAGATTGATGAGACTATTGACCATCAGCCAGTTGAAGATCGTATACGCCGCAATCCCAATGAAGAACCCGAAGAGTGCAAAGAGGGATAACACTTTGGTACGCATGGACATTTTTATTCCTGTATTGTAAGTTGTCAGGGATTACTATTATTCTTATGACAGAAAAAACGCATTTCTTAACACGAGTGATGAGAAAATAAGCTTCTATAATGCAAGACGAAGATGAGTTCACTTTTGACAGTACTTAGGAACGATAGATCTCAGAATAATCGGAACACTAAGTTAAATATATGTGATAAGGCGGGAGAGAAGTCACGCACGCGCAGTACAACAAATGGCTCAGAGGAGCGACAGTAGTGTTGGTGAAAGCTACAAACCTAAAAGTCTGGCCGGATTCTCCCGTGTCATGATACCGATGTCTCGTTCACTTATCCCGAGTTTAAGCATTAACCGAATAAACTGACGCATTCCATCCACAGGGTGAGGATTATGTGTTTGACCTAAATCTGTTGCCATGATGCATTTCTCGACACCGATTTTGTGAATACCATCAACAATTCGTTGTGGATCTAGTCGGGCTTCGAAAGGCATACATGCGCCATAACAGTACTCCATCATCGCGCCCATTTTCGCTAATTTTACCTGTTCGTCGAGAGTCCAATCCGTGGCGGTCCAGCCAGGATGCGTAATTAGTATTTTTTTTACCCCCATCTTTTGAGCTGCAGTGACGAGGGCATAATCTTCCTCAATTGAGAGATGAGAAGTTCCAAGAATAACGTTGGCATCTGCGATGAGCGCTAGAATCTCGTCGATTTCAGGACGTAACTCGCCATTACCCGTGAAAATTGAAATCCCCTCGACGGTTGGTGAACGCCGTTGAATGGTAATGAGGCGTTGATGCTGGGGATAGCCCGCCATTCCAATGACGCTAATATGATTCGCGGCGTGGAGAGTTGGCATCCAGATCTCTTTGGCTCCAAAGCCGATAGCGGCGTCCACTGCCTCAGGATTGAGGCCTCCCACCGCATGATTTAATACAATCCCACCAAATACCTCGATACCTTTCACCACTTTTCGAACCAGCTGAGCGCGAGAAGCGGTATCCGCGTGGTGGCATTTCACCACCATTGCGCGATACCCTACATCGCGCATATGACGTGCTAACTCAATATCGTCATATGGTCGCTCAAAAATAGAGGGGACAGCATGTAAATGAAGATCACAGACTTGATCAAGATGCTCAAGATCACTCCGCGGTAAAGAGAATGTCATTTTCTTTTATCTCCCAAATATGTACTGAGTACTTTCTCAATAGACGCTAGCTACATTTATGTATTCACATCATAAGCGCGCGGAGTATTTGAGACAGTTAAATCCATAACGGAGGCGGAAGCTTATAATAATGAAACTGATTTTCGTAGGGTCCTTGAATCCAGAGCAAATTATCTCCAACATAGATCGTAGCGAGCCCGAGAAGTTGTTGCGTTCGATTAATCATTTCTTTGAATGTTGACCAATCAGCCTGCGTAAACGTAGCTTTCACCCGTTTTTCCATAATATCAACTAATCGCTGATAGCCAATGGGAGCCGGATACACATGAAATCCTGCGGACTGAAGTTCAGTGATCTGTGAATGAAATCCATTAGGATACAAAGTCGGGGAGGCGTGTGGTTTGGTACGAAAATAGAAATCCTGGAGCCGAATTTTAAACCGAATCCATAGAAGACGAATAACAGATTTAAAAACTTGGAAACCCGACGTCAACATTAGAAACACCAAGGTTATCCTTGGGTGTCGTTTATTAAGCTAGCTATGACTCGTGCACATCATTACTTTACGCGCGAAGGAGTGGTATCAGGAGCTGTGAGAAACTGCGTGATCCGAGTTTGTTGTCGTATCCATGGAAGGATTGAGCTCTGATCTATCCATGTCTGAAGTGGTAATCGCAATCGTTGATTTAAAAAGGTCAGCGCAGTGCTGAGAGAGACGCATTTAATTGGCGGACTTTGAAGTGCTTCCCGACATAACTCGCGGAATCGCCATACACCGAGAGGGATCCACTCAGGATACACTTCCATTAACACGAGGGCTCCAGCTTGGCGTCTAATGCGGTCAAGGTATTCTAATACCGGAAGGCGTGCAGCATAATACGCTCCGGCGAGATTCGACGCGTATGTTCGGCGACCTTGAACCGGCTCATAATCAATCATAGGGGTGGGATGGGACGACGTAAGCCATACTTCTTGGGCTTCAAAGATCCAAGATGAGGGGAAGAGGAGGATTTGAACATTATTTGCTAGGGCTTGCTGTCCGAAGATTAGACAATCATTGATCCAGGGATAGTGAATGATTTTCTGATGCAGTGCGCGGCCTAAGATGTCGTCAATGGCGGTGATACTCCACTCCGTAGGGACAAGTTTCCGGTGGCGCTTTTCACCGAGAAGTCCTAGGGAAAACACACGAGTGATCTGCCGTTGATGAATATCTGATCGATAGAGACGGACAATACCAGGAGCGGCTCGGAGATCCGTATCGGAGACCACAGTATCGATGGAACGTGGTGTTGACGGATTCTGGGTCACGGTGGCTCGGAGAAGGTCCGCTGATGGACCGATAGGCGGCTCCCGTGATGAAAAGGTGATCGAGAGTCGAGGAGGTTTAGTGAACCACATTTCAGTATCAGCAGGGACACCTGCCATCACAAGTTCCTGAAAAATTTGGAGATGTCGATCGGGCTGTTGCGCAGTATGGACATTCACGAAGCGTTTTCCCCGAACAAGCGCCAAGCGATATTGTAAGATCTGTTCTAATGATTTTGTGATCCAATGATTAGGAAGATCCATGATTGCAGTGTCACTGTGTGAAAAAGGTGGAACCATAGGACCTGCATACACTTTAGGATAATTCCAGGACCCCACAAAAACTGCTGGAGGAGACGCCCCATATACCGTGGGCTTTGAAAGAAGTTTTTCGAGACGCGTATGAGAAGCGGCTTTCACCAGAATTGGGCAGACCGTTTTCCCGCATAAACGACGATGTCCTTGACATGCGGCACAAAGACTTCGTTTTTCACTCGATCTAACCTTTAAAAGACGAGTTTGAATGCCCATACTGGATCTCTCAAGGAAGTGTTTGTGTGAGTAACTTATTCGTATGGCATGAAGACGCGGAGAATCTAGTATCTAACATGAAGCATTAAATATAAGAACTTTTGATGGCCGGGGGTGGGTGTATTATTGACGTGGGGATGAGGATAATGCAGTGGGCAAATGGTAGAGATAAATTGAGTGGAGACCAACGTTTCTCATTTCTGAAAAACGCCATCCGGCGATTTGAAAATCATGGCTAACAATGCGAGTTCCTGAAGGAGCTGTTGCAAGTGTTGATTTAAGCCGCTGATTCCCGGGTATGGTGAGGTACAGTGTGATTACTGTGGCTGTCGAGAGATCAGCATGTAAAGCGCTTTTGTGGTAGACTTGAATTGCTGTATCGAGATGTTGTTGTTGTATCGTTTGGGAAACCTGTTGATAGAGGTGGTCTTGGATTTCGTAGCCGATGGCTTGCTTTGCGTGATACTCGGTTACTGCGGTGAAGAGAATTCGTCCGTCACCACAGCCAAGATCGACGATGATATCGTTGGGAGTTACATGGGCCATCTCCAGCATCTTATGGATTACATCGGTTGGCGATGGGACGAAAGGAGCTAATTCATCAGACATCACATATCGGGTTATGTTCTCGGAAAAGCTTGCATTTATGTATTATTATGAGTGCCATGAATAGGTGCGAAACGCGCGCGCGTGCTAAATACCTAGGTTTGATTTAAGCGAGATAACTCTGAGGCGTGTTCCATTTGAGCCATCCAGTGCCCATAGACTTGGCCCTTTTTTGCAAGGGTAGAAAGAAATTTCCGAATGTGAAGCGGTAAGGGTTTAACGGGTTCCTTGGCGAAGGGGGTTCCTGGTAAAGGCATGAACGTGTGAGCATTTATTTTCGCACCTTTACGGGTTACATCGTTGATTAATTGCATGGTTTGTGCTTGATCCTCGGTTGTTTCGTGAGGGAGATTAAACATGATGTCGACCCGAGGCGTGAAGCCGGTGTCTACAGTAATATCGATCGCACGGTAAATGGAGTTTACGTCATGTCCACGATTCATGACTGTTAGTATGCGGTCACTTCCTGATTGCGCACCGATCGCAAGTGAGGTATTGTCGACAAATCGCTGTAGTAGTTCCAAGAGCTCCTGAGTCACAAAATCCGGACGGATCTCGGAGGGAAAGGTGCCATAAAAAATCTTTAAAGGAAGTGTATGAAGTGTCTGGAACAGTTGGCGAAGTTTCGTCAGGTTTGGGGTTCTGCCAGTCGGTGAACCATAGGCTAAGGCATTTGGGCTGGTGAACCAGGCATTACGAAATCCATGCTTCACTGCGAGTTTTGCATAGGTGAGAATACATTGAGGACTTCGATGGCGCATGGTGCGTCCAAATAATGCGGGCGTCTGACAGTATTTACAGCCCCACGGACAGCCTCGAGACACCTCTATTGGACTGAAGAACCGATGCTGAACCCCGAATGGAGGAAACATATTGAGATCTACTGGCTTTGCAGGGGGCGTTACAATAGAGGTTCCATTGGAACTCCTGTATGCTATGTTGGGGAGATTGCTGAGTGAAGATCCATGTTGCAGGCGGTGCACAAGTTCTGGGAAAACCAGTTCCCCTTCCCCAATAACCGCGACATCGAACCCGATTTGTATCATTTGGTGGGGAGACGCCGAAGGATGTGGGCCTCCAGCAATAAGGGTCAGTCGTGATGCAGGAACCCGTGTTTTCAGCTTGTGCACTTCTGTTCTGATGATGGGTATGCGGAGACTCATGAGGGAATAACAGATGAGAAGATGGTCATATTGAGTGGATAATTTGGTGAGTTTTGCTAGATCTCCTTCATCTATTGGGATAATGGGAAGGCTGAGTAAACGTTCATCGAGTTCTAGTGCGCCAACTAACGCTGCGAAACTGTATTTATTCCATTTATTATACTTCAATATGAGGGCAGATGTTCCCATGGAATCACAAAGGGCGTCGATTGTTTAGTACTATGCAGTGAGCGTATACTGTCTCTGTTGCACGTTCTCAGGTTATTAAATCTCACTATTTGACGCGCGTGTTGTGTACCGTCGGATATTGTCTATAGAGACCTCTTAAGGCGCCAGGACAACACATATATAGAAGATTATCCTCTGACTTCTATAAGATATTTCTAGATAAGTGTTCTATCGCTCCTTCTCGTCACCTTAGAGACCGAAGAAATATGGCCCAAAAAATCATCTGCGACGGATGCGGCGAGGTTTTATATACTAGCTGCAAGATCAAAAGTCCCTATGACATTATTCAAGGCTTAAATCGAGAGTGCCCTCAGTGTGGCAAAGACTTGGAGTTCAACATCGACAAAATCGCCATTGTAATTGCAGAATCATAGGTATTCGAGCGGATGTTCTCACCAAAGTAACTAAGTACTACGCACATTCGTAAAGGCTATTGTAGAACCACACCTCCACGCGCGCGCGTAATATCCACGCCAATGAACGGGCCTTGTGGACCTCAATATAGATTTCAAATTCATAAATGCTATAGAGATCCCGCCTCTAGAACTCACTAGACGTTTTGAAGTAGCTCTGATAGCTTCGAGGCCTTTAAATTGTTACGAAATAACGCCCCACGAATGGCAAAATCAGGGAGAGACCGAGACATTCACGTATTTTGTGTCGAACGGAACTGCGTCATCGAAGAAGGATTCTGTCATTACGTGTGCCCCAAAACACAGGAATGCCCCCTTTGGAATAGGAATCACGAATTATTCCACTCAATGACAAAACCCATCTATTATGATCAACGTCCAAGGCCAGATTTACCAGCCATGAAACCGCGTCAACCCCACACATTACCCACAAAGCCACATCCCGTGAATTTTCTTCCAAATCAAGTTCTCGAAAGCCCGACCACAACCATTCATCAGGTCAATGATCTGCGAAACGCTCCATGGATTGGTCATGTTAAGGGATACAAGTGGCCAGAATGTGAATGTCCTGCGTGTTGTAGTGAACTTCTCATTAACTTGATGCGGGAAACGCATAAAAGTTATCGACAAAAACCTCAAAATCTCTCTCACAAACAGGCCTCTCTTACCTGACACTCGACACGGGATCATGGGATCCGAACACCCTCGCGGGAAATATAAATACCTTGCCGCAAGTAATAGGAGTATACTCCCTAAGAAATCCTTACTGGAAAAGAATAGTATGAGGTAAAAAACGTGACAGAACATGGTACTGTTGAGAAAATCAAGGCGAGACAAGGCCTGATCTCAAAAATCCAGAATTTCTTTTTACGCGGTTACGCAACAAAAGAGGATCTGCGCGAGCTTGATAAACAACAGCGGGATGTGCAGTACGGGACCCTCCGCGACATGCGGCACACGTGGGAAGAACTCTATCTCACAGTTTTAGACGCGGGCGTCAACGTCAGGAACCGAGATCTTAAGCGAGTCCTCCAAGTCTTGGACCGCGTCATGGCCAAGATTCGTCGAGCGGATTATGGATATGCCGGTCTCTGGGATCGGAAAGGGCAGATCAATGAAAACGAATTAGAGCGCGTCTTTGATTTTGATAAGACCTTAAGCGGAGACATTACGGGCATGGAAGCAGCTGTTCAAACCACAAGTGAACAAGTTGATGAAGAAAACTGGGATGCCGCTCGCGAAGCTGTGAAACAGGTCAAAAAACTATTATATGCAATCGAAGACAAATGGAATGAGCGCGAAAACCTCTTTCGCCCAGTAAATATATAGGTGAAGAAAATGCCTTTAATCGAACGAGTTGCCTGGGATGACGCGCAACCCGATGATGTTGCCCGTCGATTTCCCGACCTCACCCTAAAGTTTGGTAGCCAAGTCATCGTCATGGAAAACCAGTGGGCGGTGTTCTTCCGAGATGGTAAAGCCTATGATGTATTTGGTCCAGGAAGACACACGATCACGAGCGCCAATATCCCCATCTTAACCGCTGCGATCCAAGCCATCGGCATTATTGGCGACATCTTTGATTGTGAAGTGATCTTTGTCAGTAACAGCCAATTTCGTGGCAACTTTGGCGGTCAAGCCTACTCCGCCCCCAGTGGCCCAATTGCCTATCAAGCCGAACTTGGCTTTTATGGATACCTTCTCTATCAAGTAGAAGATCCAAAATTATTCGTTCTCGAATTTTTCGGAAACCGCGGAGTGAGTACCTCCCAAGATATTGAAAACTATATCCGGGGATTTATCAACGAACGCGTCATAGACGCCTTAGGACACGATGACATCGCTTCGATCGTGAAAAACTTAGATGAAACCACCGACAAAATCAGTCTTGTCATCAGTGATGAAGCCGCGCGCATTGGCATCAAAGTGGTTGACTGCATCTTTGAAGGCGTGAAAATCCCTGAAGAAGCCCGACGTTTCGCCTCAGGAATGGGCTCACAAGCCATGATGATGCAATACATGAAAGAAACAGCCGGAGAACTTCCTCCCGGAGGTGGGGCCGCAGGCGCTGGTGTAGGCGCAGGCATTGGATTAGCCATGGGTGCCCGATTAGCTGACTCCATGCAACCCTCAGCAACTGGAGCCACTCAAGCTCCTCAACAAACGATTATCTGTCAAAAATGTGGCTTCCAAAATACAGCACCGAACAAGTTCTGTGGTAACTGTGGCTCGAATCTCACGCCGGCTCCTACAGTGCCTTGTCCCAAATGTGGAGCACAAATGCCCAATACCATGAAGTTCTGCGGTAATTGTGGCTCGACGATGCAACCAGTATCGCTAAATTGTTCCAAGTGCGGAGAGACGAATCCTTCAGGTACAAAATTCTGTGGAAACTGCGGTACCAAACTCTCATAAATCTGCAAGCTAGCTCGTAAGCTAGCCACCGCTCCTTTCTTTGATCGCCGAGACTCTAGCTCGTGTGATTTATCGCGCATGTGAAAACAGTAACAAGTTATCCTAACTCGGGAATCACGATCAATATTTCGCATTCAGAAGAATTAAACGAGTATAGCGGTCCGGTATAATATGGTTATCTAGTATGCAGGAACAAAGGCTCGTCCCTCGCAAACGAATCCATAATCCGCGGACCGGCAAGTATTATGCACTTCGGGTTCGATCGTCTTCTAAAGGTCGACGTGGAACCATCAAAGGTTTATGGAAACCTCCCAAAAAAGGCGCCCACACGATACATCCATCAGATCCTTCTTTTTACTTTTACCGAGATTATGATCAGCCGCTCGGTGTGTCGGTTCAGAGTCTTAAGGAATTTAAAGAACGATTACCACACCTTGACGCTAGATCCTTGGAATTTCACTTTTTGCGAGGCGATTTCGAAGCTTGGCTCCAGTATCTGGGTGCCACCCGCTTGGCTCAGCAAGTGGGAAAAATCAGACATGGCAATAATGAAAATCTCCGCAAACAATTGCAGCAAGCTTTGCACGCGCGTAGCTAAATGACGCGCATGGCGTACGTGCTCCGAATGTAGTCAAGAAGCTAGAGAAAAGACGCCACGTCGACCTTGACTTTTAGACCGGTCTCCACTAAAGCCTTCCATGTTTGAGTGGATACAGGGATTCCATTCCGTTGGCGCTCCACTTTCATTCGTCGTTCAGGGTCTCCAGGAAGTAAGATCTCTGAGACACCCGGAGCGCAGGGTGACGTTTTTACGGCCTGAATCAGTGCATCCATCTCTCGTTTAAACTCGTCAACGGGTCGATACGCGTCGATCTTGATCGCCATCTGGAAGAGACCTTGCCCACGATTTCCTCCAAGGTATGCCGGACCTCGACCAGATAACAATCCGCCTAAAACGTCGACGATCAATGCCAGACCGAACCCTTTGTAGCCCACGCGACCTCCTAACGGGAGGCCTGCCCCTCCGCGATAATAATCCTCCGGATCAACTGTAGGATATCCCTCTTTGTCAATAATACACCCCGGCGGCAGCGATTCTCCCCGTGCGCGTGCAACCGCAATTTTCCCCCCGGCACACACGGATGTCGAGATATCGAGAATAATAGGCGGTTCCTCGCCTGCTGGAATTCCCCATCCGAGGGGACTTTGATTGAACATCCGCTGGGTTCCACCAAACGGTGCGACGCCTGGTGTGGAATTGACACAGCAGTAGCCAATCATATCCTGTGCTGCAGCCATCGCCACATAATCAGCCATGCGGCCGATGTGTTGACAATTGAATGTTGAAACCACTCCGAGATTCTGTGTTTCTGCTTTCTGAATCGCGAGCTCCATGGTCTTCGTTGCAACCACTTGCCCGAGTCCCCACCCACCATTCACCAGTGCTGTGGTTGGCGTCTCCTTTACAACTTCTATGGTTGAACCCAATTGGGTTTGTCCCGATAAAATTTGATGAATGTATGTTGGAATGCGAATCACACCATGGGAATCATGCCCCACTAAATTGCTCTCAATTAGCAGCGTGATTGTCTGCTGAGCTTCCGTTTCAGACACACCAGCCGCACACAATAGCGCGATTCCCATTTGGCGTAATTGTTCTTCATATATTAGTGGCATAGTACTATACCTCGAATCCTAGTACAAAATATTATAATGTTGGAAGTTAAAAAAACTCTCTACACACAGATAACTTGGTCCATCCAGGCAGTTCGACACGCACGCGTCTCTAGCTAACCAATGAGTAGTCCATTGCAGATATTAGATAACGGCCGTTGCTCGCAGATGGGTTGGAGTCGCAAATGGGATCCGAATCGACGCAGGGGATGAACCAAGTATTTGGGGCTGTAATGTTCCCAGATCATACTGTACCGCTTCCACTAAGTGACGAATGGTCGTTGGATCAAATCCCATGATTTGAGCCATCACCGCGTCCACAGAAACAGGAGCGACTCCCACCACCAATGCGTCAAGTCGTCGTGGACGCCCACTGATAACTCCTTCAAGACCGAGTCGTGCATCAACAATACAGAGACTAGGCGTGATACAGCGGTTAAGGTCCACAATCACGTCATTGATATGCGGATGATAGAACGATTGCCCTTTTCGAGGCAGAAGCCCAAAGAGATTTTTCATCACTCCAGTGACTAAGGTTAAACTATGCGTTTTTGGTACTGCTAACGAAATCAGAGAGCCTGATTCGAGAAGTAGAGGGTGCAGCGAGGGATTGGTGAAATACGTTCCTGAAAATGAAGCGGTCGCAAGAGGGGGGGCACTGAGATTGATAAGGTGAACATCATATCCTTGTTGCTGATAACCTGCCACCAGAGAACTATAGCCTAATTTTGTATATGCCTCATCAGCGTATTTGGATTCACTATCCGATTCCACGATCCGAAGCTCAAGGGAAGGATCCTGATTAATGAGAAGCTGGATTACTGCCGCAACAGCGTCAACCGAGGTGGTTGCAGCACTAGTATCATCGATATCTGTACAGAGGTTCGGTTTAATGAGAATCGGGGAGGCTAAAGCGGGTAATCCTCCGATCAGTTGAAGTGCGTCTTCAAGAGCTTGTTGAATCGATTCGGTCACTGAAATAAGAGCCACAGGATCCATGATAGTCGTACAGCTAAGGGAGATGGTAGGTTAATAAAGTCTATGTTGAAATTTGGACGATCTTGAAATGCAGCACTTACATGAGAAAACAAAGCCACAAACTAGCTAGTGAATGATATACACATTGAAAGCGAGAAATCGTTACAGTCGTAAATTATAATTTGGATTAGGAATATCAAGCGTATGATCTTCACTGAGAATTATTTGTAGATCTTCAAACGTGGTGCGAAACGCGTGACCTCGCTGCGTGGTAAAGTAGCGATTCTCCTGAATTTCGAGAAGTTCTTTCTCCAGCAGCAAATTCAGATATTTATTGAGCTGTTGATGGCTCAGATTGGCCCGATACATAATGTGCGTTTTCCGAATTCCTGAAAGTGCAAGTGTGAGAATAGTATATATCGTCTCGAGGCGGCTTCGTTTCCGGTCCATCCAATCCACCAGAGAACTGTTCGACAAATCATCATATATCGATTGTGAAGCCAAAATTAATAACATCTCGAGAACAGAGACCTTAACTAGGGCTCTAGAAAACCAGTGAAAAACTTTCATCATGGTTAAATACTGATACCACAACAAGACTACTAGCCTTGCTGGATAAAATAATTGACCTCTTACTTGATGGGCAGTGGCACCTCATCGATGACCTCGCGAAAGCCCTTCACACAGATCACACGCAGCTTCTCGAGGCACTACGATTTTTTGAACACTATGGGTTCATTCACCTCGACCGCCCACGAAATCGCGTGAGCATCGATACCGTTATACAGGCGTTATATCAAACATAACGAATCGTCTTCAGCGCATACTCCCGATTACCGAGCAAGCATTTATCCTTTCGGGTTCCGCTCTGTATTGTGTTTCTTATATATTTAGGAATAATTGTTAAAAAAAAAGGGGAAGAGAGTTATTTGAGTTGTGGTCCACTTGTTTGTTATGACCATTCGAGTTTTGTAATAACATCGAGCAGGGCGGGCTTTCCGGTTGTCATGGCTTGTAGGGCACGTTTGATGGCAGGGATAATATCGTCAGGGTGTTCAACGCGCTCCGCGTATCCTCCCATGCCTTCAGCGATTT
>JAOZHK010000246.1 GCA_026014905.1 Candidatus Bathyarchaeota archaeon | reverse complement strand
CTATGCGGATTATATGCTTTGGCATGCAAATCAGTGTGCTCGATACAATATTTTGAACGGGATAATGCCCCCGGACTCCGGGCATTGGCTCAATAATCCCTGTGCCGAGGACATCGATTTTCAAATTGAGGCAGATTTCGCTGGACTGATGAGCCCTGGTATGGTCAATACATCAGCAGAGATAAGCGATAAAATCGGTCATATCATGAACTACGGAGATGGCTGGTATGGCGGGGTGTATGTAGCAGCCATGTATGCTCTGGCTTTTATCTCAGACGACATCCAATATGTAGTGGAAGAAGCCTTAAAGGTTATTCCGGAGGAAAGCCAGTACGCGCAATGCATGCAGGATGTCATTCAATGGCATAAAGAATATCCTGATGATTGGAAAATAACCTGGCAAAAAATACATGATAAGTGGGACAACGATGTCGGTTGTCCACATGGTGTTTTTAATGAATTTAATATCGATGCGAAAATCAATTCTGCGTGGATCCTAGTCGGATTACTGTATGGAGAAAAGGACTTTGGTAAAACAATCGACATAAGTACGCGATGCGGTGATGATTCTGACTGTAATCCCGCGAGTGCCGGAGGCATTCTGGGGACAATGCTCGGGTATAGTAATATTCCTGATCATTGGAAACAGGGGCTTGCCGAAGTGGAACCCATTGATTTCAAATATACCACTATTTCTCTGAACCGCGCCTATGAGATGTCGTACCGTCAAGCACTGGAAGTGATTAAGAAAAATGGTGGTGTGGTAGATGGAGAAAAAGTAGCAATTAAAGTACAGAAGCCCAGACCGGTTCGACTAGAAGTTGGATTTGAGGAGCATTATCCTGTTGAGAGGAGAGAGTTAAATGTTGAGTTACTTGATGAGGCTTCCTTCGAGTTTGAAGGAGTGGGATTTGCAGTGAACGGTGCGACAGTATGGAGTGATAAAGGTAGCAGTAGGACCGATCATACTTTTGAGGTGGAAATGTATATCGACGGGGTTCTGACTTCAACGACTAAGTTGCCGACGAATTATATTAAGCGGAAGTTTATCCCGTTCTGGAAATATCAACTGCCAATGGGAAAACATGCTGTTCAGTTTAAAGTGCTGAATCCCACGGATAAGGCAAGTATTCGCTTATCAAACGCGATCATCTACAGTGACCGGTCTATGTAGGTCACTGAAATTAGCTAGCAAAGAGAAAATTGATACTGTCCTAAAAATCATTCGAGACACGAGAAATAAGCTATTAGCGCGCGCGGGCGGGAAAACTGCTCCTTCGTATTACTTCCAAACACGTCAATTTCATTCGTGTTTCTTATCTTGTGAAGAATCAATGTTGATTACACCTTCCCGTACATACTGAACGTATGTGCATCTAAGTATCTCATAATTTACGGAGCGAACAAGGATAAATGTTCCATGTGCTCATGGAGTTCTTACTTACACTCTTCTCTGTTTATTTCTTTTCATCAAAATATGGTGATAAGGCAGCCAACTAGCACATTCACGTTGGGGGTGAGAACGTGAAGGGGCGCGCGCTGGGAGGGAAAAGAATCTCATTTAATAGCATGCTTTTCCCCGAAGAGGGGGATATATCGGGTCGTATATACTTAATTTCTCGCCACGTTCTGTGACCCGAACAGAGGATGGGAAAGAGATATGCGTTAGCGCGCGCGTTAAAATTCATATAGGCTTGCAAATCAGACCTTGGTTTTCGTGACCTTGCGTCCTATCATGATCATTAAAGGGAGACTGAGGAAAGCATCGCCTAAAAGGCATATCCACCAGATGTAGTCGGGATGGATTTCCCAGATTAAGCCCCCTAAAATCGGAGCGAAGATTCCGATTACTCCATTTAAAAGCATAGACGCTCCAGAGAATCGTCCCCGCGATTCTAAGGGCACCAGTTCTTGGTCAAATGCCTGCCAACCGATGAATAGCGTTGTATGTAAGCCATCAAAGAAGCTGGCCATAATCAGGTACTCCGGATGTGTCAGCGGAGTGAAAATGGTGATTACATAGGATACCCATCCACAGACGCGGGCGAAGTAGGCTACTCGTCTCCTCCCAAATCTCTCAGCTACACGACCTACCGGTATCGAAAGGACGACCATCAGAGCGGTTGAGACGGTTCCCCGCCAACCCAAGATAAACTCATCCGCTCCCTTCACATCAACCAGGTAGAGACTGTTAAACGGCATCCGAAGTTGATTAATAAACATCATCACACATCGTCTGAGGAGGAGCAACCTCAGTACAGGCACCTCTTTAAACAAGCCAAAGAAATGGCTCAGGAAGCCTGTTTCACGATGCTCTCGTTTGAAGGTCACTTCCTGCAACTGGGTCAATAAAAGTATAGTCGTACTCAGCCAAACGGCGAATTGGAGGAGGAAGAGAGGCCTTAAGCTGTCAGCTGATTCTAAACCACCAAAATAATTGATGACGAAGGCAACGATCATGGGACTGATAATGCCTGCGATGGACGTTATCGTCCGATTTATTGATAATCCTGTGACGCGATCCTCGTTTCGAAGGGAACTGATAGTAATAATCTGGGAGGCAGGTTGCATGATTCTCATACAAATCGTCTGCCACACGTTAATGAGTAGACAGAAGGGCCATGTAGTCGCGAAAAACCGCATC
This sequence comes from Candidatus Bathyarchaeota archaeon, assembly GCA_026014905.1. The sequence continues at coordinate 2,358 of JAOZHK010000246.1, read as the reverse complement.
AGCATAGTAGGTAGATACATTCCTCTGCCAGAAAGATACAGCCTTTTCATCCGTTTAGTGCGATCCGTCAACCAGCCAGAAGGGATTGCGAGAAGCATGTTCACGGCACTACTTATGCTGCGAATCAATCCAATCTCAACAGTGGTCGCCCCTAAACGACTGATGAAGAGTTCCCAGTATTGCCCAGCATCCCCTATGAGCCGTTGTAGAAGATCCCTACCCAGAAGCACCTTGTAGTTTCGGGACTGCCTTCGCCAGAATTCTTTGAACGCATCAGCAAACGCCAATCGAAGGAGACTCCTTTATCAAGCTATGGGGAGTGATTGAGTTCGATATATTAAGATTACGGGCTAATAGCGTGCGTGCTGATATGTAATTTTTGATTAAAAACTCGATGATTAGAGCTAGCTATTTGCATATGGATTTTTAGCGCGGGCGTTAGCCAAGCCCGGACTGCTGTAGTTGGTTATCCCGATATGCTGTACGCCTTCCACCACCAGCCTGAAGAAACCATCGTAACGCGCGCGCTCTTCACACCCGCTTCACTAAGGATTCGGTGACGCCGCCTCAATGATGAGGCGATACCTGACGACTAGTGATGTGGTCCTTTCACTGGACTGTTTCTATCCGCCTACAGTTGATTCTGCACTTCATATTCAGGTGTCCGATAACCCCTTCGTGTTTAATGAGAGTGCCTACAGGAAGATCTTTTCTACCACAGAGTCCTTTTTGAAGGCCGTCCTACGAAGGCTTGTTGACACACCCAACAACACCGATCGGATCGAGGCCCTCCGATCAAGACGTGAGATCACGAGAAACCAGTGGATGACCCGGTTAAAAGAAAAGTATCATGATGATCCCCCGTCACCCCAAAGAATATGGTTCGAGATAAACCGAGTTTTCAATCACGGCCACGACTACGTTGTCTATTTTGCCCCTGCGTTTACACAGCGACTGTCAGTCCTGCGATATTTAGAAAGAGATGCTCCCGGATGCTATTACAGCGCGTTATCCGCTGCGATGGGCTCAGCTGGAGAAGCCATCGGTATCCAGCTTGCGGAAAAACGCCGGGTTCTATGCGTCTTAGGGGACTTCGAGGCACATGTAGCTCAACTGCCAACCCTCCTGTGGACCTGTGCCCACCACAACATCCCGATTGCGTGGATCGTATTGGACAATGCGACTTGCGCCACCGTGAAACGCGCATTCTGGAATTATGGTAAATATTCGCGAGATAACAGAACGTTTGTTGGCGTGGATCTTGACGAGCCTCGAACAGACTGGGTGAAGATCGCCGAAGCCAACAGTGTGACGGCTCTTCGATGTGAACACAGCAGCGAGTTGAGGTCATGCCTCGAGAAAGCTTTGAGCAGGGTAAATCCAGTACTACTATCCATCGAAACGCAGGCTTTTGAGAATCCACCAGAGGGATACGAAGTGAACTAGCTTCACACATACCTCTTTTTTATCTCTATGCATGCAGGTGCAAAGAAGCTAGCTTTCTTTGAGAGGAAAATGAGCCAACGAATCGATCATGCATTTAAAGTCGTACACACGCCTTTAACAGATAGAGATCCGAGATACTACTTCGAATAGTATCTGATGAAGAACCTTAATAGGGGTGGGAGACCGATTGAACCCCGCCTTAGAGGTGCTTTCTCCAGAAGACCTAGGAGACCGTAAGTATATAGACATGCCAACAGACGGGAGCTTTTCAGCAACGTTAATACTCATGAAGAATTCATAAAAGATCTCGCTAAAAGATGAGTTTAATCTCTGTAATTAGCTCCTTTATTCTCGACGTAACTCAATGAACTCGTTTATCCATGATAACAGAGTTCATAATTAAATAGGCAAATGTGAACTATTGAGTAAACCAAGATAACCCACGACTTTATCGCGAAGGTTTTCTTTAACTAGGGCGTCATAGGTTATCAGCAAAGATGCGACTAAATGTTGGAAATCTACATTTTCCTGAAAATCTGGTTTCTTCCTTATTTGGGGAATCCATCTATCAAAAAAACCTACTCTACCAACATACGTGACAAAGCATACATTGAAGGTGCTGTTTTTCAAAGCTTGCTTGATCATCTTTTGATCTATAAGCGTTTTTGATTGTTTTTCAGGTGCTAATTCAACGTATTCAACCATTAATACGGCGTCACATAAGCCGTTACGTATCCTACGACAAGCGTTTGTGTACAATTCGTCCCTATGCCCCACCTTTTTTCCTTCGATAATAAGCCTTACACCGTTGATGTCTATTTGAACACCTGACATTTTTCTTCTCACTCTGACCTCTCCTACCATGTTGAGAACAGACTCCGATAGAAGCTCAGCTAACATAGCATTAAGAGT
>JAOZHK010000195.1 GCA_026014905.1 Candidatus Bathyarchaeota archaeon | reverse complement strand
TTCAGGTGCAGCAATTCCCTCATTTTCAAAGGTGTCGTCATGATATACCTGTAAGTGAGATGCTCCACGATCTGAAGTGGCATACGTTAATCCAACACCTTTTTTTCCGCGGGGTTCATGCATCGGAAGCTCCGCCCCTTTTACATGTAGGGCATAAGCAGAAGCTCCTTGTCCAAGTTTCTCAGCTGCACGCTTTACGCCTTCTGCTAAGAGATCACCAATACCTTCTCTCTGGGCGATTTTATGGATCAGAGCAATAATAGCATCGCCATTACCCCAGGTCAGATCTATTCCTTCGGTATCTTGAATTGTGAGTACCTGGTTTTCGAAGCATTCCATGGCGAAGGCGATCGTGACCCCGGTTGCGATCGTATCAAGAGAATACTTGTTACAGAGTTCGTTGGCTTTTGCGATAACGGCCAAGTTATCGTTGAGACATAACGATCCAAAGGCAGCCAGAGTCTCGTATTCGGGTCCGCCATACGCAGGATCTGTAGCATACTGCCCAGTGGTTTCAACGATCCGGTAATGAGCGTCGGGACAATCCGGACAAGTTGCCCGATCTTTCATAATTGTGTTAGTCAAAGTTTCGCCCGTAATAAGTTCCGAGCCGTGAAACGTGGATTTTCGAAAGGCATGGGTGGGTAAACGACCCGATGTATGTAGAGGCGCCAAGTCTCCACCGGTTCCATATTCAAATAAGGACTGTCCCCAGCCATCCATCGCTTCACTACTGGCTTGGACGCTAAGTTCTTGAAATGCGGCGTCATCAGCTATCGCAAGTGGCATGGTTCCTCTCACCGCGACTGCCTTTAGATTTTTTGAGCCCATAACCGCGCCCATCCCACATCGTCCTGCGGCACAGTAGAGATCACTTAGAATCGCTGCGTAACGTACTAATTTTTCGCCACCGGGGCCAATACTTGCCACTCGTATCGCATCATCGTTCATGGTTTTGCGTATGATACTTTGGACCTCTCCCGTCAGTTTACCCCATAGCTTGTCCGCATGTTTTAACTCAGCTGCGTCATTGTGGAGCCAGAGATACAGTGGTGTCTCGGCTTTCCCTTCAATGACGATCGCATCATAACCCGCATATTTTAGTTCTGGGCCAAAGAATCCAGCGGCATGCGACTCACCCCACCCTCCGGTAACGGGGGATTTTGCCATGACCACGTAGCGGCTATGTCCTGCGAACGGCGCACCTGTCAGTGGACCTGCGGCAAAGATGAGTTTATTTTGGCTACTGAAGGGGTCAACACCTGGCGAGAGCTCTTCTAAAAGAATTTTTGCACCTAAACATTTTCCTCCAAGATAGGTCTGGAGGGTGTTTTCATCCAATTGTTCTGTATTAATTGCTTGAGATGAAAGGTTAACACGAAGAATTTTTCCTGTGGCACCATACAAAGTCTTCACCTGTAAAACAGCAACAATGCTATTGATGAAATAAAAAGGTTCCGAACTTTACTGGTCTGTTGTGCAACGTGATGAATCCTCTACTCCCTCGACCATAAAGCTAAAAAAACCTAGTATACCTTTGAGTTAGGGAATAACGATGTCTAACTATGTAGTTATTGGTGAAGATGAATTTGCGAATCAAATCGCACAAGAACTTGGGACTTCCTTTATTCAAGTTTCTCCAACGATCTTTCCCGATACTGAATTAAAAACTCGGTTAAGTGCTGAAGCCTTGAAAATGATCAAGACCAAAACGCCGTTAGTCGTTATGCGGGCGAAAAGGTATCACCCCAATCCAAACGACTGCGTGCTGAAAACGATTCTCATTGCAGATACCTTAACGCGTTATGGCGTGCAAGAAAAGGATTTACTGCTCCCTTACATGTTTTATGCCAGACAGGATGGAGAACGCTTACCTGGGGAATCGAATAGCTTGAGTAAGGTCGCGGAAATGTATGAAGAAGTAGGATTTACGAATTTAATTACAGTCAACTCACATCTCTATGGCAAACCGAAAACGCTTCAACACTTTTTTTCGGGAACCCAAGTCTATGATATCTCCGCAGCCAAGGTTTTTTCAGAACATCTCAGTTCACAAAAATTACGGAACCCATTTATTGTGGGGCCGGGGAGCGGCCCAGAGAAAATGGCTATTGAACTGTCCGATTGCTTAGAGTGCAGCTTCGAGTGTCTACCCAAGACCAGGGATCCTGAAACTGGGCGAGTCGATATGGATCCACCTACGTCCGACCTACGAGATAAAGACATCATTATTTATGACGATATTGCGTCTTCCGGAGGAACCACTGAGATGGCGTATCGTCTTGCAGAAGCGAAAGGTCCACGCAGCATATCAATTGCCCTTGCTCATCTGTGGACCACACGGGGAATCAATCGCTTGAATGTGTTGGGAAGCCGAGAGCTGATCACGACGGACTCATTTATCACCGAACATGCAGAGAAACCGTTTACCGAATTATCCCTCGTTCCAGTAATTGTTCAAGTATTAACGCAACTCACATAATAATACCTAAAATAATAGGAGACCCAAGAACCACGAAGGATACGTGAAGATATGAAAGGAATGATAGTTTGTCCACAACCACAAGCTGCAGAGCGCGGCATAGCGATTCTACGTAATGGCGGGAACGCGGTTGATGCAGCTGTCACTACCGCGTTTCTGCAAATGATTACCAGCCCAACAATGTGCGGAATTGGAGGCTTTGGGCAGATGCATGTGTTTATGGCGCGCACGGGTGAAGAGACGGTCATTGATTTTCACGCAAAAGCTGGGTCGCTAGTGCGACCCGATATGTGGAAAGACATAATCCTCGATGAAGCACGGGAAGGCTTTGGTTTCTCACTTCGTGGCGGTGTTAATGCGGATGGTTATACCTCAATTATGGTACCAGGCACTGTGAAAGGCCTATTTGAAGGATTGACAAGATATGGAACTATCAGCTGGAAGGAGGCATGTCGTCCAGCTATCGATCTTGCCTCGCGAGGCATGGTTGTCAGCCAAGAACAAGCCAACCGGTGGCGAACTAACCAAGAGAGTTTTCGTAAGTATTTGGTGACGCCTGAAGCCGCCCGAATTTATTCGAAACAGGGCCACCCGTATGAGATGGGTGAAGTTATCGTCAATAAAGACTACGCGCGAAGCCTTCGACTGATCGCAAGTGGAGGCGCAGACGTTTTCTATCGGGGAGAGATCGCCACCAAGATTATCCAAGATATGGAGACGAACAAGGGATTCATCACTTCAAAAGACTTGGAGCAATATAAGCCAACAATCTATACGCCGTTGACGACCGAGTATCGCGGATTTACAGTCGCTTCTAATACTGCACCTGGTGGAGGTATTACCTTGCTTGAGCTCATGAATATCATTGAAGGGTATGATATCAGTCAGTATAATTGGCGTGGAATGGGGGCTGACGTTGCAGAGTATATCCACTTACTTGCCATGACAATGCGGGCTGCACAAGCCGATCGCAGTCAATATATAGGAGATCCTGCATTCATCGACGTACCGACTACCATGCTGCTTTCTCATGACCGAGCGTCTCAATGGCGTAAACGGATCGACACTGGAGAGCAAATTGTTGTGCCAAAATGGCCGAAGGAAGCTCCATCAACTACCCATGTCTCTGTTGTAGATTGTCACGGTAACGCCGTCAGCCTCACGCATACATTAGGTGCCAGTTCTGGTGTGATTACCCCCGGGCTCGGCTTTATGTATAATAACGCGATGATCAATTTCAACCCAGTACCAGATCATCCTAATAGTATTGCGCCGGGAAAGAGTCGGCTCACCCAGATGAGTCCAACGATCGTCTTGAAAGAAGAGCGTCCATACTTGGTGTTAGGTGCTCCAGGCGGGGGAAAGATCAATAGCGCACTCTTTCAAACGATTATCCATATGATCGACTTTGATATGCCCGTGTTCGAAGCTGTCGCACATCCTCGTATCTTCTGTCTTCACACAGACATTATCGATGTGGATGCCCGAATCCCAGAGTATATTTGTCATCAGCTTGAAGCGAAAGGCAATATGGTTGTCAAAACACCTGGCAGCTATACAGCAATGGCATTAGTACAAGCGATTCACGTTGATAATGATCGCGCGTATGGCGGTGCAGATCCTCGAGGAGGCGGAATCTTCCTTTCTACCTAACTAAACGTGTGAGGTCCAAAACTCTGAGCTGCGGCTAGGTCTTCGCGCAGTTCCTCCTCGGAAGCTACACCGATCATGGTAGCATCTGCGTGAGCGACATGAAATACATATTCGAAGGCTTCAGTGGGCGGAATTCTCCCACCAGCAAGGGGTTTAATCGCGATTACAGGTTTAGAGGTTGAGGTAATTGCGTCGAGTGCTTGAGCCTGCGTGGGAAGCATTAAAGCACCTAGTTTATTGATTGGTGTTAAGTAACCACTCACATCGAGATCATGCTGATCGAGGAGTGGAAGGCTTGTTCCAGCATGGTGAATTCCCAAGAAGACCGGGCAATTAAAAGTTTGTTTCAGAAATTGCGCGAAATCATCCAATAGATCGAAGCGACCCGTCATAACAAGAAAGTCACTCTCCGACCCGGCTTCAACGCAGATAATCGAAAAATCGTTAAAGAACGTGAGAGCGTCTTCAAGTGCATGATAGTTAATTTGCAGGCGGACGATTTCGTCACGTGTATAAGCCGATGATGTCTGATGTGCATGTGTAAACTTAGTTTTCCATCCAGGTCGACACTGAAGAATAGGATCCGATAGATAGATATCAAGAAGCGGCGATGTCATGTGTCGCTGTTCATACTGGTAGTAGGTTAACCATCGTCGATAATCATCAATTCGTACGCCATCGAGCGTTAGAGGGATGCTGAAGCAGGGAAGAATCTTAAGAGAGAGTCTCGTTCTCATCATCGCATCTCGTATCGCTCGACGCAAGAGCTGCCCATGAAGGGTGGGGGATGAGGTAACAGCCATTGCGTTTACACCGGATTTTAATGTGTTCATAATAATCCGAGTAGTGTTCTCGATGTTTGAAAACCGCGTTAAATATTCTTGGTTGCGTTGAGTCCCCTGATAGGATTCGCCAAGAAATGGCAGATGACCCAGGATTATTCGAGGAAGGGTTGTTTCCCCCATCCGTATTGATTTCATGATTATCACTTTCTATTACGGAGTGTTATTTAAAATCGGATAATGCTTTTTGCTCCCAATTCTCTACTCGATCGAGGTAAGAGAGATCTTTTGTTCGTATCAAGCCTCCAACTTGGTCCTTGATTCTCTTCGCGACTTGGGGTCCAATAAGTGGGAGCTGCGTAAGTTGAAGAAGGGACGCTCGTTTGAGGTCGGTGAGAGTACGAAAACCAGCATTAAAAAGAATGCGTCCCCTGACACGCCCAACTCGTTCAAGTGATACTAAGGGCAAGAGTTCACGTTTCACGCCTTTGTCGACGCGGCGATTCAGCCGAGATAGAGACGGTTTGAAGCTTGGGTGTCCGAGAAGCTGGGCGAGCTCTTGAGCCGCGTGGAGAAGCCAAGTGATCGAGCTGATAAGGCGGAAGAGGTCCCCAGGTTCTACATGATGTCGCTCAATGATGTCATCCTCAGGAACTTCTTGAATCCAGGATGTAAGAACCGAAGCTGACTTCATCTCTCCTAAAAAAACCTCATAGGTGACATCATCATAAGCCTCGATATTGTAAAATAATTCGTGAGCATGAAGTTCATAATACGTGTTCAACGCATCGAGTTCTCGACTACGAGGGTATAATTTCGGCCTGACATCAGGCGTGTGACATACGAGATGGAGGTAACTGAGATCTGTGATGGTTGCAGGGGCTTGATCCAATCCGTCTCGAAGAATGACAGCGGATACCGGATCGATATATAATTCTGACACCCGGCGTCCAAATGGAGTCGCTTGCAAATGTCGTTTTTGAATTGTGACCATGTTTTGAGTCAGCAAGTATTCTAACACTTTACTGATTAGGATATCAATGAGTTCACTGTCAAATTGATAAGCATAGAAAGTTTTGCGGAAGAAGTGAAGTACGCTCTCCTCTGAAGAGGAATAACCGGATGCAATACTAGCTAGAACGTGAGAGCGGAGTATACGTTCTACTGCTAACTTCGACCACAAGCGTTCAGGCTTGGCGAAGATATATCGTTCCATCAGATAATCTCGTTCATCCTCCGTCCGTGCGAGTAAAACAGCCTCACCAACCTTATCAAAACGAGGTCGTCCTGCGCGTCCCGCCATTTGTTTATACTCGAGAACCGAGATATCATATAATCCATAAGTAGAACTATATCGGCGGGTACTCGAAATGATTACAGTCCGGGCAGGAAGATTGACACCTGCGGCAAGAGTGGGTGTCGCCGCGATTACTTTAATCCGTTTTCGCCGAAATCCATCTTCAATAAGTCTGCGATGAGCTGCTACTAATCCTGCGTGATGAAACGCCACACCGCTGCGTACTAAATCAGCTAGTAGAGTGCTGAAACGTGTTTGTTCCCCTGCACGCATAACCCGGTCAGCGAGATGATTTAACAAGTTTTTTTCATGCTTCGATAACTGTTGAGCAACCGATGATCGTGCCTGTTTAGCTAATGCAACCGCTCTCCGTCGAGTATTCGCAAAAACAAGGGCCTGCCCTCCAGTTGAGAGCGTCTCAAGGATAAGATTATTAATTGGATTCTTTGTCTCATGAGTAATTGCCAGAGATCGCCCAGTATTAAACTGACATTCCTCGTTGAAATAGACGCCTTCAGCTAATTTGACGGGTCGCCAATCAGTTGTAATTGATCGCGCATGCAACCACTCAGAAATCTCATCAGCATTGCGGATCGTAGCACTCAATGCGAGAATTTGCGCCTGAGGATTAACCTCCAACAGTCGAGTCAATGTGACCTCAAGTGTGGGTCCTCGATCCGCATCCATAATCGTATGAATCTCGTCTGCTACGATAAGGCTAATTGTATTGATCCAAGATGGACGATGGCGTAGAAGGCTGTCGCATTTTTCGTTAGTTGTAATGATAACATCATATCGTCCAAGCCAGGGATCCGCGCTATCATAATCGCCTGTCGAGATACCGATGGATATAGGGTACCCTGATGATTTTTTCACGGATGAATATTTCCTGAAATCTTGATATTTTTCACTGGTTAACGCGCGCAGGGGGGTGAGATAAAGGACCTTCCCGCCATGATCTAATATATGTTTAATCGCACACAATTCTGCAATAAGCGTTTTTCCACTCGCAGTTGGACTCGCTAAAACCAGGTTCTCACCTTGTAATGCGCCAGCCCGGATGGCTTCAACCTGAGGTGGATACAGGGTGTTTATGCCAGTGGACGAAAGAATCGTTGTAACAGCTTCAGGCAGTTCAAGATCAGCGATGTTCAAGGTTCTTGAAGATAATTCTGAGGGAGAGATTTATACCATTTCCTTGTTCATGTGAGATCCAAATTACGCACGTGTTGTCTTCGCTCGCGCGCGTTTATGTTTTCTTCAGGAATCCGGGTCGTGGAGCGTAGATTGTACCTTCACGCGTTAACTGGCTAATCAGCCGATACGCATCATCCCTCGGTACTTCATATTCTTGATCTAACTGCTCTAGCAATTGATCTTCTCGCACCATGCCTTGCTCTCGTTCCAGCTCTACTAAGAGAGAGAGCACGATTTGAAGTCGATCGCGGAGACTCTTTGATTTTCCAGTCATAATGATATCAATATCAATTTTTCCGGACCCTGAGATATCAATGCCTACCTGCTCAAGGGATTTTCGCATTAACAAGATTGCGGCTTGCGCGTCATCGACTTGGACGGTTTTCCGAAGGGCTACCCGGGCTCGGGCTTCAGAGAGTCGAATAAGGGATTCCAGTTGTCGAGCAGTGATGGCGATTGGCGAATCGCGTGACTCCACGGTTCGCATTTGTACGTAGAAATCTTCGAATCGCTGCGAGGCTTCGTCACTCAATATTGGATCAATCTGCTTGGCATAGCTGATATATTTCTTGAGGAGTTGAGGAGAGACCGGTGATTCGACCGGTGCTGCTCCCGTTTTATGCATGGTTAATATATGTTCAGCCATTTTCTGGTCAACATCTTTCTCGGGAGCATCTTTGATGAGAAAGATCAGATCAAACCGTGAAAGAATCGTTGTAGGCAGATTGATGTTTTCGATCATAGTACGATAGGGATCATATCGACCTAGAGCCGGATTCGCTGCAGCTAGTATCGAAGTCCGGGCATTGAGCGTGGCAACGATTCCTCCCTTGGCTACCGACACTGTTTGTTGTTCCATAGCCTCATGAATCGCTACACGATCTTCGGTCCGCATTTTATCCATCTCGTCTATTGCACAGATTCCTCGATCCGCTAACACCAATGCACCAGCCTCAAGAGTCATACCGCTTTCTCCTTCGCGGATGACAGCCGCCGTGAGCCCAGCGGCAGTTGAGCCCCTGCCGCTTGTATATAAACCTCGAGGGGCAATTTTCGACACATATTGGAGTAATTGACTTTTCGCAGTTCCTGGATCTCCAATTAGAAGCATGTTACTGTCACCACGGATGGTAATACCATCAGGAAGGGATTTTGGAATACCGCCAAAAAGCAGATACATAATGCCTTCTTTAATTTCGACATATCCATAGATTGAAGGGGCAATAGAACGAATAATCTTATCATGAACGCGGGGATCGGCACTTAACTCAAGAATCCATTTCTCCTCATCTGGAGTTATCTCTACGATTTCAGGTTCTTTTCCAACAACACCAATCAAATTGGTTTCGAGATAGAGATTGAAAGCCCGTGACACACCGCTTCGCGGTGCGATGTTTCGCGTTGTTCGGACAATCCCAGTGAGAACCACTCGATCTCCCGGGCGAGCGTGATCAACTTGATCTTCGAGTAATCGAGCATCAATCCACCGGGGTAATTGTCCAGGAGGAAGATCTTCCGGGCGTTCTTGAACCCGAATTCGTTGATAATTGATAAAACGTGAAGCGCCTTCATCAAGTTCAAACCCGCTTGTCCGTCGACAGGATAGATCTGGACATAAACTCGGGGTTTGTAACCTGGAAGTGGTTTGTTCGACTGTAATAACGTTTCCACATTTACACTTGAAAACAGCAGTTGTGAGAAACGGTTGGACTGGAGTCGCACGCACCAGGAGACCATCAAGCATAATAAGCTTGTTAATATGATCCGCCCCCATGATACGTAATTGAGTCTTTTCAGGGAGATTACGAAACCGGACTTGGAGACTCGTGAGTTCGCTGCTGTATTCTGGATCTTCAATCCGTAATTGAGCGAGCACAGCCTCATTCACATACGGAAGATATTGATCCGGTTGTTCAACAATTTCTTCAGCTAATTGCGACTCGATAGTCACAAAATCGTTAAAGTCGACGATTAGGTGGCGAGTCCCATGATATGCGAGTTGTGAGATTTGTTGTCGATATATATATTCCCCTCGTGAATCTTGAAACGAAGCAAGGAAGTTTTGAAATTGTTCTACAGGGCTGACTGTTTGAGTCTCTGTCATGTTCCTCCACTGCCTGTGAAAATATGCGATTTCCACTCTGATATGATCGTTTGGAGGTTATTAAAGAGCGCCCGCTCCTCAACTGACAACTTCTGTAACATCTCTCCAGTGAGTGAAGTTGATGCTGAGAGACTGACTATTTTTCTTAGTCGGCAATTGAGGATATCTCGCGCTAATCGTTGAGCGTTATGGTACTCACTGGATCGTGTAGCTTCGGCAGCGATATGTTGTTTAAGTGAGTGAATATACCGTCGAAGTTTGGGGTAAAAATGCTCTGGAATATCAGAGATTCTTCGTCCTGTCTGGAGTTTTGTCTCCTTCCAATGAATTTTATAAAGGGTGGAAAAGTCTAGTTCGCGAGCTCCCTCGAAATCTGCTAAACCAGCATCTACTAAATGTGTCGCAATCCAATGTCGTGTTTCAAATTTTTGGCCAGGATCGATTTGCCCATCGATGACGTCATCAACTAGTAGATCTGGGATACTACGTGAAGCAATGAGTGTAACTATCAAATTTTCATATACCGAATCAGCGTCACTAATCGCTTTCGCAGAATCTCTTTGATTCATATTCTCACTCCCTTATCATGTCGTGTATAACATTAGCTGATATTAGTATGCACAAAGATAACGATCGGAAGTTAAAACATCCTTAAATAAATCTTTATTCAAATCGTCTTATTTAAGGGGATAAGGTGGTTGGATCATAACAGCCTGAAAGAAGTCAAGCATTATGACACAATTTTAGTGCTGGATTTTGGAGGACAATACTGTCACCTGATTGCTAGACGGATTCGGGAACTGCGTGTGTATTCCGAAATTGCATCTAGTAATATTA
>JAOZHK010000149.1 GCA_026014905.1 Candidatus Bathyarchaeota archaeon | reverse complement strand
ATAAGCGAGTTTTGCGCCTAGGGCACAACCCAATCCAAATCCTAGGGTTGAGACGTTGCCCCATCCTACGAAGCCATGAGGAACTGTAGATTCCCAGATTGTGCTTAATTGATCTCGTGTGTTCCCTGAATCATGAGTTAGTATCGAATTGTCCAGGTCAATAGTTTTCATGATGTCCAAATAGACACGGTAAGGATTGATGGGTTTGCTCGTTGCGGTTATAGCACTTTCATATTTCTTGGCTTTTTCATCTTTTAAACTACTGATTGTTTCGAGTGCTTTGTCATTTTGGGGGCAACCCTCGGATCCTGCTTGTTTCTTGACTTCAGCAATGACTTGTTGAAGAACAAGTTTGGCGTCCCCAACAATTGCGTGATCGATATCATAGTTCTTATTGATATCAAACTCGTCGATTGCTGTTTGAATTAAGACTTTCTGTTGTGCATTCGGGACGATATGTGAGAATCGGAGTTTATTGAAGCTTGTTCCAATTCCAAAGACAAGGTCTGCACTTTCAAGGAAATGAGATACCGGGATTCCTCTTACACCAATATACTGGGGATGATTTTCAGGAAAGTTGCTTTTTCCAAGTAATGTAGACATGACGGGCACTTGCAGTAGTTCAACCAGTTCCTTGAGTTCGTTGCATGCATCAGCTGCAAATACGCCTTGTCCTGCATAAATTAGTGGGTTTTTTGCTTTGAGTATCGCTCTTACAGCAACTTCGACGTCTCGTGCATCGCCAGCGCTTTTCCATCCTTTAACGGGATTATAGGGATATGCGGTTTCATCGTACTCTTGGTTTACCATATCGGTTGGGAACTGAATTAGGACGGGGGCTGGATGCCCGGTTCTGAGATAAGTATAGGCTCTTCGTACATATGTGGGGATACGTTCAGGTCGATTGATGTAGCCGGTCCATTTGGTTACTGTTTCGAATCCTCGTTGAATGTCATAGCGACTAGTCTGCCAATCGTTTGCGCTTTGTCCGCCAGTGATACAGAGTACTGGTGATGAGTCTTCGTAGGCTTGAGCGAGAGCGCCATAGGCATATTGTACTCCAGCAGCGTTTATTCCACCCATATTGGTTGTGACACCAAATTGTTTGCCATTGGAGACTCGAGTGAAACCGTCTGCGATTGCGGTTGCCACTCGTTCATCTCGAGCCATTACATGCCGGACGCCTTCTTCAGCTAAAACTTCATTGACTGGTGATGAAGGAAACGTGGCGACCCATTGGACGCCTTCCGCTTTCAGACATCTAACAAATCCTACTCCTGCTTTCAACTTTAGAACCTCTAGGTCGAAAGAGGACGCGTAAGATATATATTTAATTTGTGGTCACAGAATTAGCTAGCGGAGTCAATTAATTGTAGCCCTACACGAATATATTCTCGCTTTCTGCATCAGATAGTATGAATAAAAAACTACAAAAATAGTGGGGAGACGATTAGTCTTTCAACTCGTCTTCAACATCGATACCGATTTCTTGTCCCACTTCAACGAAATTCGTCCAGAACTGTTCGTCGATAAAGATTCCCTCTTTCGTCCGCTGCTCCCTTACTCGCCATTCTCGTTCGAAAGGCATTAATACCTCTTTTCCAGGTAATGGTGGACACGATTTGATGTATCGAATTAAGGCATCAGTCCGTTCTTTGAAAGTCTGTAAGGGCATGAATCCTTCTGGATCGAGTGCCATGAAGGTGTGTCCCCATCGTGTCGGATTTGTCAGATCACCGATTTCTTCAGGGATAAACATGGGAAGCGCTGAGATGATAATGCTTAGGCCATATCCTTTATAGGTACCAAAAGGTACCATGAATCCGCCTTTAAAGTAATCGCTTGGATCCGTTGTTGGGTTTCCATCTTTATCTATGAGCCATCCCTCAGGTACTTTTTCACCTCTCGCTGCCATTACTGCTAAGTGTCCGGAGGCTACGATACTCGTTGCCATGTCTAAGAGGATAGGGTTCTCTTTCTCGGCAGGGATACAAATCGACAAGGGATTGGTACCAAAACGGCCTTCACGGCCCCCGTATGGGGTCGTTCGATGAGCTGTGGTTTTACAGGTTACAATTCCGATCATGCCTTGTTTAGCGGCCATTAGCGAATAGTAGTATAATGCGCCAATATGTTCACTCACAGTAGAGACCCAGCCAATTCTATAGGACCATGCTTTTTTAATTGCCATATCCATCGCTTGTTTTCCCACAACATGGCCAAATTGTTGACCGCCATCCCATAATGCGGTGGTTAAAGTATCCTTTAGAACTGTTATCTCAGCATCAGGACGTATACGTCCTTTCTTGAGGTTTCTAACATGTCCTGGAAGGGCGCGAACACCGTGGGAGTCGATGCCGAAGAGACTAGTGTCAACTAAGATGTCTGTGACGGTTTCTGCTTGTTCCTTGGTAGCTCCAACTGTATTAAACATCTTTATTCCGAGAGCTCTAAACTTTTCTGCTGGATAAGTTGGCATTTTACATCATGGTTTTATGGCAAGATTCTGAGTATTAAATTTATGGTCCGCGACCTCGTGGGCGCGTAACCTGTTTTTCTAACCGTACTGTTTGAATATATACAAATTGAGGTTAGTTTCCTACTTCTTTCTGGATCGTGGATCGAGATTAACGCCTTGTTCGGTAAGTTTTTCTTGTAATTCAAGATATTTAGTTGTAAATTGGGAAGGACTGATTCCTTTTTTCTGTGAGAGTGCTGCTGCAGTACCTACTGCTTGACCGCTTGCCATACACGGTCCAATTTCACGGGTGATAACTTGCGCTTGGGAATCTGTTGAGATGCATCGACCTGCGACTAGCAGATTTTCTACGCCTTGAGGAACTAGACACCGATAGGGTATTTGGTAGTTTTCCGTTGAATGAATCGATACGGGACATGTAGCGATATTATCGGCAAAGACTTGCTGAGTGTTGATGTCATCAATTGTGAGTAGATATTCGCCAGTGATCAATCTGCTTTGTCGTACACCTATTTGGGGGCAGATTTCAAGGAGAAATGCTTGTTCAAAGCCTGGAACATTCTTCCGATAAAAGTCAAGAGTTTGCATAATTCGTTTGCGTCCCTCGATCTCGCAATAAGTCAAATCTTCAATGTCAATGGCTCCTCGACCAATAAAACTGGCCCAATGGCAATAGATTACTTCGTCTTGAGGTGTGGCACGCCATCCGGTTCCAATCCGCCATTTGCGTGTCACATCTGGAGGGATTACGAGGTTCTGGTTATAGAGCTGATGAAGTAAACGAGCGTAAGATTCGGGTTTTTCTTCTATAAATTGCTGTGCTCGTGCGATGTCGACACCACCAACTCGGTTCATAATTGTAATCGGTAATTCACCAAGGGTGAATCCACATCCCGCAGCTGCAGCGATATCTCCATCACCTGTGGCGTCAATAACGATATTTCCGAGGATTGCTTGTCTCCCTGCTTTACTTTCAATAATTATTCCTTGGACCGAATTCCCTTCGATAATTGAATTAACTGCCCAGGCGTGATAAAAAATCCTTGCTCCAGCTTCTTCCATCATTTCGCTTGCGACATATTTGTGGACTTCCGCGTCAATACTTGGATTAAGGTTATTTTTCCGCCAGGTGACACCGCCTAACATTATTGATCGATCAATAACTTCTTGAGGAATTCCAAAAATAACTTGTTGCGCCTTGTTAGCCATCAAATCGATATATATAACATAACAGCCTGTGGCTAATCCTCCTAAATATCCATAGCGTTCAACAAGAAGAGTATTCGCTCCATTGCGAGCAGCTGCGATGGCCGCAACATAACCTGCGGGGCCGCCACCGACGACAACGACGTCCGCCTCAGCGATCACGGGAATCTCTTTACTAGGCTCAATTATTGTTTTACTCATCCTCGACTCCTCTCTTGGCACATACACAAGGAAATACTATCATTATCTATAAAAATGCAAAGGTATGACCCTTCAAGCATCTGCAGAGTTGAATTATCGACCCTTTACCCGTAGACTGCTCGAAAAAACATGTCCGGATTTGATCACCGAAACAGGTTTAAAGAGAGAGGTTCCCGTTTCAATTTTACCCATTGCATCTTCAAATTGGATGTTACCCTGTTCCAGTTTGAAGATGGTGATATCAGCGATGCTATTTTCTCGTAGCGTGCCTAAATTCTGCTCAATACCCAGTAACTTAGCTGGCGTACTTGTGACTTTCGCCACTGCTTCATCAACAGATAGACCTAGATGAATGAATTTAGATACTGTAGTGGCGAGATTATAGACTGGACCACATACATTATAAAAATGTAGATCACTGCTAATTGTCTGTGGTGTTATGCCTTGAGATAATGCGTTTCGCGCCACGTCAAAACTAAAGCTTCCACGGCCATGGCCAACATCCAATATAATTCCCCGCTTCATGGCATCTGTAACCGTATCCAATACTATACCTTGCGTATCAAGAATTCCATGCTGATTGCCATGAAAACAATGAGTTAAGATATCCTGTTTCGTTAATTCTGCCAAAATCTCTGATAACGGCATTGGAGTATTCCCCGGATGCACCATTAAAGGCATTTTTACTGCTTCTGAAACCCGCTTCGCTAATATCAAAGGGCGTTTATCATTCTTCCCGATGATATTCTTTGACATCCTGACTTTGACGCCTTGAATGACATCACGATTTTTCTCGATAACATCGATGGCTTTTTCCACATTGGCAAATCGAATATCCTCTAACTCCCCAACATGAGGTGAAATCATTCCCATTGATGAAATATTGAGTAACGCATAAATTCGTGTAGCAGAAACACTAACCACATATCTCCGAAATCCTTCAAATGTATCTGCTCCAGCGGATCCAGCATCCAAAACAGTCGTTACTCCATGAGCTAAGGAATGGGCATCCGCATCTATCCCATAATGGCTAACACCTGGGTAGCAATGTACATGTAAATCAATGAATCCCGGGGTTATCAAGCAACCATCCGCATCAATTACTTCCGAAGCTTGATCTGGAGAGAGATCTTTCCCCACCTGCTCAATATAGCCTTTATTTACCATGATATCGAGTTTTGTGTGTATACGTTGTGATGGATCGACAAGTGTACCATTTTTCAGTAATAGATCAGACAATGTCATACTGTTCCCACAGCTCATTCTTAATTGGGCTCTTGAACTTTAATATCGGAATCCAGTATAAATGAATAACCGGTAATTCAGTATGCCTGTCGAATCAGCAAGTCAGTGTTAATGAGCCGTGTCTCTAATTGTGAGGACTTCCCAGAAAAAGAAGGGTCCACCAATCATCAAAATGACACCTACCCACTTGAGTGTATTAATCGTTGCGGATTCACCGTTACCAATGTAGAGGATTAACAGTATTCCAATGAATTCAATGACAAATCCACAAACGATTTTCTTTAAATCCACTTTATCAGGTCCTCGACTTGGCATTATCACTCAGTCGGCTTTATATAATCTTGCCCTTTTGCTAATAACGAACCAACAAGGATTCGATAGTATTTCTGTTGTCGTTGTTTATCTTCCGCTTCTTCTAACTTCCCTCGGACGTGAATGGTTTCTCCTTCTTCAAAAATACCATTATACAGGCCATTGTACGAGACTATTTGGCGAACAGTTCGCGCGTGCTCGTTCTGGTTGTCGAAACAATTGAAATCTGCTATCTCATATATTGCTGGTAGAAATAACGATTTCTCCACATCAACTATTTTTGCGCGACCTTCAATCATCCCCAGTGGATGAAACTGTTGTTCTTCATATTGATATTCAATCTCCGCTCGTGTCTGAATTGGATGAATAGAAAACGCTGTGTTGTTATAAAATCCATAATTCCATCGCCGGATGTAAATTTGCTCCGCTTCTTCAATGGTGAGGGGATAACGGTGTGACCATCGTAGTACGACTTGTTTGCGTTCCCTTAGGCAATGGCGGGTGAACAGATTTGAGTTGTCTCGAAACGTATCCTGAAAAAATTGCCGAATCTTCCATCCGTTCTTTAACCCATAGATTGTCAAATCAATGTCTGAAAAACCAGGCTGATGAATATCTGTTAGAATTGATCCTGTAATGCCAAATCGTTTGGATGGAATTCCAGTACCATGCGAAATCGCAAATACCAATTCAATAACAGAGGATTGTAGCGGATCACGTTGTGCACGATAAAATAGGTCAATTAATTTTACTTCAGGCTTGTGATGTCGTAGAATGCATTGTTTTGGGACCGCTGAAATCTGGGTGTTGAAAGCATGTGAATAATAAAGATACTGGGGATACTGTGTTTGGATAAGGTGGAGGGTCTCTTGTAAACTGGGTACAGTATAGCTCTTCATCGTTCGAAAATATCGCGTTGTTCCACCCCGCCGTCCATCAATCTTAGGACGATATTTTAAATATGAGATAACTCGATCTGCAGGGTGGATGCCGCCAATGACACAAAAAAGTAAGTTTTCCTGGGTAGTTATGAAATCTCGATCGAGAAATCCTCGTAGCATATTTACACCTGAGCCTGTCTTTTATTCCAATAAACGAATCATGTAGTCTTGAAGCGTGTTACCAAGAAGGAGTCGATAATACTTAGCATCTTGCCCAACCACTTCCTCGAGTTTACCTCGGGCTTCAATTCGTTCCCCTTTTACAGCTTGATCGCAAAATCGTCCACGAAAAGACGTAATTTCAGATATTTGTTGAACTTGAGCCCCCTCAAGCACTTCAACTTCAGTAAGCCCATATGTACATGGTGTAAAAATTGCCTCCGTATCATCAGATATCACTCCTCGCAGTTTATGAACACCCTTGTTTGTATACGTGTACTCACCATACTTAATGTCGATTTCATCCCAATTTTTTACGTAACGAATGAAAAAATCTTTTTTATTATAGTATCCTTGAAAAGTCTTCCGCGATTCGTGGAAAACATAATTTTGAAAAGAAATTCCTGCGTTTCTCTGGCGCTCAAAGAATCTCTGTTTTAATACTGAGTGAGGATACAAGGTTAATTCGTCGTCATCATTAAATTGGTCCCGTAATGCAGCTCGAACACTATAAGCTGCAGCTTTTCCATAAACAATTAAGTCAATATCCGAGTTTGAAGAGTGCAGGTTAACAAGAAGAGATCCTGACACGCCAAGTACTGATTGAGAGATCTGGGCAATCTGCATTATTTTTGTAATAAATGCTACAGTGTGTTTTTCAAAGGGATCAGCTGCTTTCTCGGACATAAGCTCGCATGCCTTGCGTTGAGGTCGATAATGCTGGTGAATGGCTGTGTGCGGAACTTGGCTAATGGTCAAGTCAAAGATAGAATCATAACGCAGATACTGTGGATACTGTTGCTGGAGATAATGTTGGCGTTGCGTTAACTTGTAGATCTTTCTGTATCTTTGGTTGTGTCTTCGACGATCACCTTTTGGATCAGGAACGTAGCGAACGAACGCAATCACTCTGTCGATTGGGTGTGCAATCCCTTTGACATCGAAGATCAATCCTTCTGCGGTCTCAATGAAATCACCTTCCCGATATTTTCTCGAAGAGTAACCATAGTCGTCCATTGGACACCGAACCGATAGTAATAATACTGGCGACAATGCTTAAATTTTAGGGGTTTTCAATTAACTATTCTTGGTGAAGAAAAATGTCTCAAACATCTCAGGATGAGCTTACAAGATATATTCGTCAAATCGGGGAACATATTAATCGAATATATAGCCGTCTCAAGAGTCTTGAAGCTAAATTAGATGCCATTACACAGGAGATGTCACAGCTCCAATCAACCGATACCGTGCAAAAAAGTGAATTCACGGATTTCGTAAATCAATTAACTGCAAGTTTAAAAGAGCTCTTACCCCCCATCCCTGATGCCATGGAAGAAGAAGAATCAAGCGAAAATGATTTTGAATCTCTGTATTAAGGCTTATTTCCTTTCAAATACTTACATACATCATCCCATAATTCTCTCTTGTACTGAGAGCAATATTTAAAGCTGCAAAGATTTCATATTAGCCTAAACTCTTGATTGGAGTATTACCTATTTTGTGTGGTATATTTGGCTGCGTAATGCCGAATGATGATGTTGCACCTATTATCCACAGTGCGTTAAAACGCCTCGAATATCGAGGTTACGATTCTGTGGGTATTGCAACTTTATTTTCCGAAGGGCTTCAAATTAAAAAAGATCAAGGAAAGATCGATGATGTACATAAGCGACTTGATCTTAATGATCTAAATGGCTTTGTTGGAATTGGGCATACTCGATGGGCAACACATGGGGCTCCACTTATGGTTAATGCCCATCCCCACACGGATTGTGAGGGGACAATAGCTGTTGTCCATAATGGAATTATCGAAAATTTTGTTGAGCTTAAAGAGGAATTAGTTAGTAAAGGACATGTCATTGCTTCCCGAACAGACACCGAAGTTATTCCTCATCTGATTGAAGATAGCGTTAACCAAGGTCAGGAATTAACAGAAAGTATTCGTAACGCCTTAGCAAGACTCGAAGGTTCTTACGCCTTGGCTATTCTTTCGACGAAAGAACCCACACGGATCTTTTTTGCACGAAATGAAAGTCCTTTGGTCATTGGAGTTTCTGATCATGGAACCTATATCTCCTCTGATATACCGACTCTTCTTCCCCTAACCCGAGAGGTCCTGGATCTTCATAATGGCGAGTATGGGAGTATCGCTCAAGGCACCGTTACTCTTCAAAATATTCGTGATGCTACTTCGATTACAAGACCCTTTCGGACAATCGATTGGACCATTGAGTTGGCGCAGAAGCAAGGGTATCCGCATTTTATGCTAAAGGAGATCTATGAACAACCCCGCGCTCTTCAGGATGTTTTACGATTACAGCACCGATACATTGATTTAATTACGACATTTTTAGACCGGTCTAAAGAAATTTATCTTCTTGCGTGTGGGACTTCATACAACGCTTGTCTTGCTGCGTCTTACATGTTCTCGAATCTGTGTAACATGGCCACACATCCAATAATTGCCTCAGAATTTATCGATCAATTTGGGGATGCAGTGAACATTGAGAGTACAATTTTAGCCGTGAGTCAAAGTGGAGAAACTGCTGATACTCTGCGGTCTATCGATCACGCCCGTTTTCGGGCTGCCACCATTCTCGGGTTAACCAATACCATTGGTTCAAGTATCACTCGAGTATCGCGCGCGTATATTTGTCAACAATCTGGTCCCGAAATTGGCGTCGCGGCAACCAAGACTTTCACTGCGCAACTTTTAGTCTTAGCTCAAATCGGATTAGGTTTAGCTAAACTCCGAGGAAAAGTCTCACAAGATCGTATTGATGAGCTGCAATTGCAAATTCAAGGAATCCCTAACCTCGTGCAAACGGTTATTGATACACAACAAGAAAAAGTCCAACAACTGGCCCAGAAATATCGCGATGCTTCTTGTATCTACTTTCTGGGACGTGGTATAAGTACCGCCACGGCATACGAAGGTCGCTTGAAGCTATTAGAACTCGCTTATATTCCCTCTATCGCTTATCCTGCCGGTGAAAGCAAACACGGTCCCATAAGCTTGATAGAACCTGGATTCCCGGTAATCTTTCTCTGTCCCCCCGATAACACGCGGAAAGGACTGATTGGGAACATCATGGAAATGAAGGCACGTGGAGCCAACATCATTGCAATCGTTGATGTTCAAGATGATGAAATTAAAAAATTAGCCGATGATTATATTGAGATCCCTTCCGGAATTCACAGTCTACTTTCACCTATTCCTTATTCTCTCCCACTGCAACTCTTCGCATATTATATGGCGGTCAATAGGGAGTGTGACCCGGATAAACCGCGTAATCTGGCCAAATCAGTAACTGTACTCTAACATGATCAAAGCCCACTCACCTATACATGTTCTTAGACGCAATCAATTCACGCACGCGTGTATGTCGTTTTGCATGTTGATGAACTGTATCTTTATTAATTAGGGTGTTCTTAGGCAGGTGAGCTTTAACATAATAATTATGGGCTTTGAGGAATTCATAGTTTGGGTAAATCGCGCAAGATTAAGATTAAAAGATTAGCAGATGAAATTTTCGACAAATACGCTGAAAGAGTTTCTGTAGATTATGACGAAAACAAGCAGCTTATTGATGAGATACTTATTGGGTCCTCAAAGACAATCCGCAACATGTTAACTGGTCACATTACTCGTCGAATGAATCAGGCAGCACCTCTTTAAAGCTCTAAGTGTTTATGTGAAGTTGAATCTTTTCATAAATGAATATTGTTTTGTATGGATTCTACATTTTTTATGTAGCAAGCTTGTATAGCACGCTATAGATCACGAGGTCTGAGTATTGTCCATAAAAGTTGTTTTCATCGGGTGGCTTGAACGTCTGAAGGCTCCTGTGATCAATAATGAAGAACAATCGCTAAC
>JAOZHK010000125.1 GCA_026014905.1 Candidatus Bathyarchaeota archaeon | reverse complement strand
AAAATATTATTCAAAAAGAATTGTCAAAACAAAATAAATTTCCAAAGTTACTAATTTAGGATTAAAATAGACTTAACAATCGATTTGATTAAATATGCTTAGTTTGGAGGATTTTGAAAACTACAAGCGAAAAGTTACCTTATTTTTATATCTATGATAGTATATGTCTCTAAGCATTAAATGTGACCCTAGGATGACTCCAAACACAGTATCTGTGCCAGATGTACCACCCAAATCCAAGACGTTTCTAACAGAATTCTCTAACTCTCTTTGTCTTGAAGTTAACAAATTCTTCATAAGGGAGGCGACAGCTTCATTTACTTTTCCAACTGAAGCTTCTCTTAAGAACTCTTCACTTATAATTGTAGTTCTCCCTGAAATGACGGACACGATGTCATTATTGATTTTGTTGACATTAATACTCGTTTCATTAAAGTTTTCTGAAATATACAACATACTAATCATTAACCCGAGAAGCATATCATCAGCAGCAGGAGTTAATCCTGGACCCAATCCTACAAGAAGTTTGGTCATTCGTATTATGTCGTGGGAATGACCAAGTATTATTGCCCTGAGCATTGATGAAATATGAGGTAACGCTAAATGAGAAACAGAACCTAATTTTTCAGTTTTGATATCTTTAAGACCGATAATGTGGGCAAATGGAATTAAATCACCTAAACCACAAAGGCGACCAGAAGCAAGGGCAATATCTCTTATAACCTCTATGTTTGCCATAATTATCTTAAGGGGTTGCAGATTAGCTAGAAATTTTCTCTTTGGCTCCCATAGCTCAGTCCACTGGGTTGATATCACAATAACATTCTCACCTATAACTATCAACTCACCGATTCGTTCTACGTTATCACCCCTTTTTATCCCGATTGCTGACAGATCGATATGATTAGGAATGTTCACAAGTATATTCAAGGGTCCTTGCCCTACCTCTTGTCCAACCAAACTTATTAATCGGTTCTCTAACACGGTGATGTTGATTACACGCTGGAATATACTATGTATCATTCCAATTTTGCCTTGTATTTGAATCCTATCATCAGCAGATAGGCCAATTGATTGAGCATTCATGTAAAAAGATTTAGCATGATGACCTGAACGATGATAGGGCGACTCCGAATCAGTCATAGTAGATTGTCCTCATCTAATCTCAGTCCTTATAAATATTAATAAGAATCCCCCAAACCATGATCAAAATTTTCATTAGTGGACTCTATTCAACACCAGTCATCATCCGACCAATTTCACTGATCTTTGCATCAGCAGTAGGAACTATCCCTACAATTTTACCATTATAGAAGACTGCGATGCGATCGCTCAGGGTCATAATTCTTTCTAAGTCCTCAGAGATGAGTAAAATGGCCACTTGTCTTTCTCTTTCCTCCAATATCTTTTTAGATATGAATTCTGTTGCACCAACGTCTAATCCAGCAGTAGGTTGAGCTAGGATAAGCAATTTTGGATCTCTAGAGAGAACTTTTGCCAAGAGAACCTTCTGACGGTTACCACCTGACAAGTTTCTTACTGGAACATTAGGGCTTGGTGTATCAATTTCATATTCTTGGATAATTTTTTCTGCATACTTTCGGATTTCGCCTTGATTCAAGAACCTTCGATGTGAGAATGGAGTCTTAGTATGGGACTCCAGAATCAAGTTTTCCGCGATGGACAAGTTCATCAGAAGACCAGTGCCTGCCCGATCCTCAGGGATGTCACCTATACCTATTTCGATTAATTTCTTTGGGGTGTAATTGGTTACATCTTGCTTCAGAAAGTGAATCGTGCCATCTGTAGATTGTCTCATACCAAAGAGTACATCTGCGAGCTCCTTCTGACCATTTCCTGAGATCCCTGCAATTCCCAGTATCTCACCCTCGTGAACTGAGAATGAAATACCCTTAAGGGCTTCTTGACCTTTGTCATTCATGGTTTTAAGACCCTGAACATCAAGAACCACCTTATCAGGTTTGATATCAACCCTCTCTTGTCCTGAATGGATCTCTTTTCCGACCATTTTTATCGAAAGGTCCTTTGGGTTAGTTAGTTTGGTTTCAACTGTCTCAACAAAACGTCCACCTCTGAGTACTGTGACACGGTCACTTATGGCAAACACTTCGGGTAATTTATGAGTTATAAATACAACAGTCAACCCTTCTTTTACCATGGATTTCAGAGTGTCAAAAAAATTGTCAATTTCCAAAGGGGTGAGAACTGAGGTTGGTTCATCGAGAATAAGTATTCGTGCACCACGGTACAGAGTTTTGATTATCTCAACTCGTTGGCGAATACCCATTGGGAGCTGTTCTACCTTTGCTTTGGGGTCAACCTCTAGATTGTAAGTTTTTGAGAGCTCGATGATCTGGTTCTCGACTTCAGCGAGATTTAAAAAAGGTCCTTTGGAGGATTTGACCCCCAGAATAATATTCTCTGCAACTGTCATTGTCGGTATTAGTGTGAAGTGCTGGTGAACCATTCCAATTCCAATTGCAATGGCGTCCTTTGGCGATCTTAGGTGAACTGGGACTCCTTGAATTTTAATTTCACCTGAATCAAATCGATAGAGTCCGTATAAGATATTCATTAAGGTTGTTTTGCCTGCACCGTTTTCTCCAAGCAAAGCATGGACTTCATACGCTTTCACTTCAAAATTAATATTATCATTAGCTAACACACCCGGGAATCGCTTTGTGATCCCCAGCATCTCTACTACTGATTCACCTGGTTCAATTTGCGTAATTTTGCTATCTTTGTTGATAGCAATTTCATTGCTCATTTTCCTTAACTTTATGAAGTTCCAAAATCTCGAAACAACAGTTCTTATTCGAGTCATTTTTTCAGTCAAAATTTTCATCTATTTTAATTTTTTAGACCAATTAGTCTAGTTTATTTTTTAAAATGTGTACCGGTCTTTCCAAGGAGGGCATCTTGGATATGATCAATCGAGGTAATGATTGCTTGAGCTCCGCCTTGTTCAATAAAATTGATACACGCTTGGACTTTCGGTCCCATGCTTCCTTCCGGAAATTGCCCTTCGCCCAAAAGTTTTGTTGCTTCGGCGATGGTCAATGAATCGACAAATTTCTCATCCGGTTGCTTGAAATTGATGGCGACTTTTTCTACATCTGTAGCTATCAAGAGGATATCAGCCCCGATCTGTTCCCCGAGTTTGGCGGCAGCTAAATCTTTATCAATGACCGCTTCGACTCCATGAAGACGTTTATCTTTTTTATACACAGGAATTCCTCCTCCACCACATGCGATTATAATAAATCCCTCCTCCATTAAAAGTTTAATTTCTCGCCATTGGTATATTTTATAGGGTTTCGGTGATGGTACCACTCGACGCCACCCTCGTGACGTGCTGGCAAATCCCGGTCGGGGATCTGGATAAGCAGGTCCAACGGGTTTTGTAGGATTCTCAAATGCGGGATCATCTTTTTTTACCGAGGTATAAGTAAGCACTGTGAGAAAAAATTTGTCATCGGAAATACCTAGACGCATTAGCTCTTCATCCAGGGTGGATTCAATCATATACCCAATTTGACCTTGCGTCTGCGCCCCGATGATGAATAATGGCATTTTTGGGACCTCATCACATGCTTCTTGTTGTAATAGTAAAGCCCCCGATTGAGGTCCATTCCCGTGAGTTATTACGATTCGGAATAACTTCGAGAGTTCGGCAATGGAAGCAACAGGTTTTCGAATATTGGCAAATTGTTCTTCTGCTGTTCCTGCTTGGCCTTTTTGGATCAACGCATTCCCACCCAATGCGATGATTAATTTTTGCATTGTTTTATTCAGCTTCCTTCCAATTTTTCTAAAAATTTAAGGATATCAAGGTCACCTCCAGCAGGAGGTCGCCAATTTACGTGGATTACATCCACATTCTGTTTCTCCAAATCATCAGCAAACATTTTGATTCCAATATTGATGACCTTGAGTTCCTTACTAAACAATTTTTCTTTTTCAGTCATTAGATCACCTCATCAAAAAGTTTATCTTGTATAGCACCTCTAGTCGCAATTAATGCTGCCATTCTGGCTGCTTGTGCGTTATTAGGCATAAGTATCACACCTACATCCTCCAGAAGCTTATATTGTCTATCAAAGTTTTGATGATCAAGGGATGTACCCACGATGGAAGCCACGACCGACAAGTACCTCCCGTTACGTTCAGCATTGGCTTTTGCTTCTTGTATGGGTGACATGAGTTCGGCTGCTGGGTTATCATGAGACCCATATCCTAGAACAACATCCAAGAGAATAACAGCTGTCTCAGGATCATTTCCTTCTTTGATTATTCTTAAATTACGGAGTGTGTAATCAATCATTGGGTGAGGTCTACCAATTACGAATTCTTCCGCACCCATGTCCACACAAGTATGGTTCTTGCTTAAAGTTGAATCTCCTAGCTTCAGATGAGGTTTCAGTGGTGAATTGGATAAAATTTCTCCGAGTAGAGGTGTCATAAGAATCAACGCTTCATAGGAGAGAGTTCCACCTGAATAAAGTCCCCTTACGAAGTTCTGATTAGCAGCTAATCCATCCCATTCAGATCGGGCGGAAGAAAGAATTTCTTCTCTTGAAGCCGTTAATATATTTTTTATTACCTTTTTTCCTTGAACAAGAGCACAAGCTGTGGTGGCTGCATCTTCTAATGTTTTGACAACAGTATAACCTTGACTTTCAATATCACCACCAAGAAAATTAACTATTACTGGCTTTTTTGATTGACGTGCGATTTTTAGTACTCTTTCACTAATCTCTTGATTGGGTGGCTTAGAAATGAGAACGATAACTTTGGTTTCATCATCATGTTCTAGGCGCTTTATGCCTTCAATCATCATGATGCCTCCTACAGTTTTGGAGAGGTCATTTCCACCAGTTCCAATTGCTTGGGATATACCAAAACCCTCATTATGTATCAGAGTGGAAACCTGTTGCAATCCTGTTCCAGCTGCTGCTACTATTCCAATATTCCCTTGATTAACAACATTTCCAAAGCCCAAGACTTTATTATTGATAATTGCAGTTCCACAGTCAGGACCCATGACCAAGAGACCTTTTTCCAGAGCTAAATGTTTGAGCTCTAATTCATCTTCAAGAGATACATTACTGCTGAAGATAAAGACATTAAGTCCTTTTCTAAGGGCTTTCGATGCTTCTCTTTTGGCATATATCCCCGGTACTGAAATAATAACTAAATTTGCGTCAGGCATCTCTCTAAGTGCGGAATCAAGTGTCTTGGGGACGATTTTGGTCTCATCTTTTGAAACTCGAGTTGTAAGGAGCCTGTCAACTTCAGAGAGCGCATGAGCCATGCTCTTTTCATCTTGAGTATCTAGAGCTATCACTAGATCGTTTGGACTTGCCTGTCTGGCATCTTCGGTTAGAAGATTCAAGGCTTTCAGAAATTCTTTGTTTGTAGGTGTGCCCATGACAACACCAGCTTGTAACACCCCATCGAGCTCAGCAACTTTGTTAGATAGTTTCATTAGAATCACAGAGTCTCGATACGTGTTTTTACGAATAATTACAGTTACATTCATATTATAATACCTTCATTTTCTCCAATACGGGACGGTTAGTGCAGATGGAGCTTTTGTTGTCCCTCTAAATAGTACAATTACTACTAAGGCTATAAGATAGGGCATAATCAAGATTAAGTAGTTCCAATTGCTTGGGACATAACCCCCGCCTATTAGAGTAGCCGCTACAGAATATCCTATACCAAATATCAGACTACCCAAAATGGCTCTGAATGGACTCCAGCGTGAAAAAATTACAACAATGATGGCGATCCAGCCACGTCCTCCTGCAATACCGCTATCATAGAGCCCTAAATATCCCAATGACATAAATGCACCAGCCAATCCTGCCATTGCCCCGCTAAAAATGTCACAAAGATGTCTAATCAGGTTAACATTAATACCAGCCGCATCACACGCTTCAGGATTCTCTCCAACCGCTCTAATTTTGAGACCCCACTTGGTTTTGTATAGGATCAACCCGAAAACAATCGCTAGGAAGTAGGCGAGATAGACAAATGCATTATGTTGAAATAAAATCTCCCCAAGCACAGGAATATCGCTCAGAAAAGGGATATCAATAGAGGGTAGGGGAGTGACAATTGGAACTGTTGTTTGAAGGACAATATTGTAAAGAAAGTTAGCTAAACCCCCAACTAAGGTTAGGATTAGTAATCCAGCTATCAATTGATTGACTCTCATTTTGACACAGGTAAAGCTATGAATCAATCCAACACCTGCACCCGTAACAATAGCTGCAATTGTGCCTAATAAGAAATCCCCAGTTTCGAAAGTTACCCATAAACCGACGAAAGCAGAGAGTGTGATTATTGCCTCGAGCCCTAAATTAATTACACCTGCTCGCTCATTATAAACTTCGCCAATGGAAACAAAAAGAATAGTAACTGCGAGTACAATGCCTCCTGCAAGGATCGATGTGAAAAGTTCAATTATCATGATGTTTTCCTCGTAGTCATCCATTTTTTAACTATCAATACAGTGAGTACTAGCACTGCCTGCATGATGAAAATGATATCAACGGGGATTCCTGCCCCCCGCTGCATTGATTCCCCTCCGACTTGTAGAACTGCAAAGAAGAAAGCCGCAAAAATTACAGCAATAGGTTGAAAGATTCCCAAAGCTGCTACTGCTATTCCTTGATAGCCAAAACCAGGAGAAAAACCCCTAATCAAGTAATGATGTACACCAAATACTTCCATTATCCCTGCTATTCCAGCTATTCCACCACTTAGAAGTCCTGCAGTAATCACAACCCTATTTACGTTAACCCCTCCATGTTTGGAAACCCTTGGATTTTGTCCAACAGCTCTAATTTTATATCCAATTGTTGTTTTATACAGAATTATATAGATAATCAAAGCTATAATGACAACTATAAAGACACCTATATGAAGCCTGTATACGCTGTTCTCTCCAATGATTATTGCCATTATTAACCCTATGCTCAAAGTAATAATTGTAAGAGTAAGAAATGTAAAAACTAATGCTATATATAATGTATTATGCACTTTTCTTTCTTTCCATTTAAGATAAATCTTAATTACAACTGCTAATCCAAATAAAGATATGAAAACATAAGAGAGAAATATTAGATCTATCAAAGGCATCCAAGTTGACTTTGGTAGGAAAGGTGTTCTTGGATTGAACGAACTTGGATCCTTGAGTGGCCCAATAGTGAGCCAAGCGATTACAAACATCGCAATGAAGTTCATAACGACAGTTGGAAATATTTCGTTAACTCTCAGCTTGGTCTTCATGATAAGTGGGATTGCTAACCATAAAACACCTCCTATGAAACCTGCAATAAATATCAATGGTATTGCGATAAAGCTAGGTACTATTTCCATCCTAGCACCAACCAAATAACCTAAAAGCGCACCAATGTAGAGCTGCCCCTCGACACCTAAATTCATGAATCGAGCTTTGAGAGCAATCAAGAAAGACATTGCGGTCAGTAGTAGTGGAATAAAACGGAGTAGCGTTTCACTAAGACTATTGGGATTACCAAATGCACCGATAGGTATTGATACTAAAGCGCTGATAGGATCGTAGCCCAACGCCCAGAGGGTGATAATGAAGACAAGTATGGCCAAAAACAATCCAATTGGATAAGATAGGTAATTTCAATATTTCTTTTCAATTTTTATTTTTTTATATTGAAGTTCCTTCACCATATAAAATCAACCATTTTGTACTCATAATCGTTGTTTTACTATGTGTACTTCTTAGCAAAGGCGACAAAAGCTCCTTTAAAACATTCCATTGGAGCATCAGCCCTACCCCCTCCGATCATAGGGTGGCCACCGTCCTTGTGAGCCATCCCAGTATTTATAATGGGTAAAATTCCTGTTTCAACGACCTTTCTTATATCAATCCCCACAGGAACACCTATGAAGTCAAGGTAAGGGATCTGAAATAGTGAGTCCTCTGTTTGGGTGATTTCATACATCTGTTTAGTGCGCTCAATAGCATCTTTGAAATCCCTTCCTATGAATCTTGCGTGACCAGGCGCTGCTGGTGCTGCTAATCCTCCAAAACCTCTCGATTCTGAGATAGCACTATCTCCAAGGTCTAATGTAGAGTCTTCCTGTCGATATCCAGGGAAGGTATACCCAGTTATCGTCCCCGCAGGCCCAGTGAACCATTCATTCCCAAGTCCGCTGACTTGAATACCAAATTCCACTCCATTTCTGGACATTGCAGTTACTATTGTACTGTACTCGATGTTCTTGGCGGTATCCATCATTGCCTTACAGGATGCCATCATCAAGTTTCCTCCGTACCAGCGTCCTTGGTTGGTGATGAAGTACTCCCCAACTTGAGCAAGGGTATCTTTATCGAAATCTGTCTTCACAATATGTGGTAGAAGACCACTCACAAAGACACTCCTAGTACCATCTAACTTGCCATGAAGCTCATCACCCATCTGTATGCCGGTTGCAAGTATTTCTTTAAGGTTAA
The DNA here is from genome assembly GCA_026014905.1 of Candidatus Bathyarchaeota archaeon. Next base: position 2,226 of record JAOZHK010000125.1, on the reverse strand, counting down.
TCCCTCCAGCTTCTTTGATAGTTGCTTTCAATACTGGTGCAAGTGTATTTCGTACAAAATCAAGCTCGCTGATTGTCTCATACTTATTACCGAAAGCTGTCAAACTTGTTTGTTGAAGGCAATAAGAAGTGTTACCATGTACCGGATTCTTAACAACGAGAACTGGAAGGGATGCCGATGTAGCTCCGCACATTCCGCTAACTGCATCGTAGTTGTGGTTGGGTTCGATTATAACTTCTCCGGTTTCAGCTAGCCGTGCAGCTTTTTCAGGTGTGTCAGCTAATCCTTCATATCTTATCAGATTTGTAATTGCATATTTCTGTGTATGACACATCCTCTCCCACTCAATTGGTGGTCCGGCGTGTGTAAATAAATCTCTCTTAAAACCGGGTATAATTTTACCTGCAGGTTCAATATCGACGAGGTTACATTCAGCTGATAGTATCCTCTTGACTGCCTCTTCATTCGCTTCTTCAATTTTGGAACTTATCGAATTTGTCATTTCAAATCAGTAATCCTATTAATTGTGATTTTATTAACTATTTTACAATATTCACAAGAAATGATCAATGATTTATAAATGATAAAGTATTAAGTAAATAATCTATTAAAAATGAAATTAAAAATGGATAGATAGATTAAAAATGAACCTTAAAATGAATAAGAAGTGGAGATTCTCCATAATCATCATAACGACTATAATTATAGTTTCAATGTTTCTAATGGTTCCAAGAAAAATCGTGATCTCAAATGACGAGTTACAAATTAAGTCACCTACTATGAGTATAGGACCACCATATAAGGCGGCTCTCATGATAGGTGGTGATGAAACCGACCTGGGATTCTCTTGGGTGGCAATACAAGGTATGTACGCGTTGGAGGCTAAATTTGGTTGGAATATAAGCATTTCACGCCAAATAGCATATCCCGATCAGTATACTGTAGCTAGTGCTTACGGTGCTGCCGGATATGATGTGGTTTTCATGGTCGGAGGTCAATTCATAGAAACTTCCTACTTCTCGGGAGTTGCGGAACTATACAATGAAACCTTATTTGTTCAGATACCCGGTCTTAACCCATACGCACCTTGCCCAAATAATACTGTAGGTCTTCATCCAGCTTTCCAGACAGAAGGTCACTACCTAGCTGGAGTACTCGCAGGATTGATGACAGAAACCGATAATTTGGGTGTAGTTTTTGGAGAATGGTATGAATACCTGTCAATGGAATTCTATGCTTTTAAAGCTGGCGTTGAGAGTGTTAACGATGTCGCTTGCGTGCATGGTAGAGTAGCTGGTGATTGGGGTGATGCTGCGCTTGGTAAACAGATCACTGCATCGCTGATACAATCAAAAAATGTTGATATTGTTGTCCAGGTAGCTGATACAACCGGAAGAGGAGTTATCGCTGCTTGCATAGAGGCCGATATTGCAGTAATCGGAACGGTTGCTGATCAATATAGCTTAGCACCTTTAAACACAATGACTAGTATTGGGATGAATACAACACACATGATGGACTTAGTCGCACAGGAAATCGAGAATGGAACAGGCATATCAGATCTGGGTGGAACATCTTGGGAATTACCCATTGGTAACTACCTATATCCTTACCATCATTATGATACTATAATCCCTCAGTCAGTGAAAGATCAAGTTGATAATGCTAAAGCTGGTATTGCAAACGGTTCAATCGTAGTCCCCCGTATATGGGATGATCAATCAACTGGACCGGAAGAACCTACAGACTGCCCCACAGTAGCTGCCCAACCGATACCTGGATTCCCCCTTTTGTACATAGGGTTAGCAACAACGACAATGCTTGGTGTGATGTTGGTATTGATAAGCAGATCACGGAGAATCGTTAATAAACACAAATCTTAATTCCGCTCCTATGGAGCAAAATAATTAATTTGACTGAGTAAATCGGTCTTTTTTTTTTTTTAGTTAATATACTATTTGATTTCCAACTATCCTTGAGCAATGAATTTGTAAATCAATCTGGGGTGATGATAATTTTTTAGGACTTTTCAATTATTACCTGAACAAAATAAAGAAGGCTATGAAATATTAAAGAAATTTACAAGTCCCAAACGATTATTAAACCCTTCTTTAATATTTTTAAATAAAGTTTTCAATGCTAGGGCAATATTGCCTATTGATAATCATTTCAATGGGATTATTTCACGTTAATATTAAGAGATTTAAAAAAAATTTCTGGTTTTTT
>JAOZHK010000124.1 GCA_026014905.1 Candidatus Bathyarchaeota archaeon | reverse complement strand
CCTCGTTCTTTAGAAACTTGATTTACTGTTGGTTTAGGTACTTCGATTAATCTAATACTAGATTTCTTGCGAGGCGTTATAACTATGGCTTTCATAAATTTCGCGGCTCTTTCTTGAATAGTAATTTTTCAATATTTTAAAGTCTATGATTGACTAATTGCCAAAGAAGTTTGATTGTTAACAGGCTTTCGTGCGCACGCATGTTCTTAGCTGACGATACCACAAGCATTCATCGCCATCAACCCATAAATTTTGGCAAAATTAATGAGGTTCTGGATCTCAACGCGTTCATTTGCGCCATGGGTTCGAGAGAGTAACTGATCTCCGGGGCCAAAAGCAATTGTGGGAACATTGGCTAATGTATTCAAATATGATGCGTCATTTGATCCGGCTGTTCCGATTGGTTTCAGTTGATACCCGACCACTGTCTCAGCGGCTTTTTTCGCGATGGTAACTACTTCTTCATCTTCTCTAATCTCAGAGGATGGCCACCAATGTCGCGTATTGATTTCAGTGCTGATACCGGGATACGCCTTCATAGTGTCGGCGATGATTTTTCGCATCTCGTCCAGAAGATGCGCCTTTGTCATACCAGGGATGGTCCGAATGTCACAGATTGCTCGACAACTCTCAGGGATGACATTCTCCTTACTTCCTCCGTTAATCATCGTTCCTGCTGCAATTGTAGGTGTGGGGAGTAAAGCATGAGGTGTGTGCGTGAAAGTATATTGATCTAGAACAAGTAAAATCCTAGCCATTGCAAGGACTGCACTTGCCCCTGCACTTGGTCGACTACTGTGTGCGGCTTTTCCCCTTGTAATCACTTCGACCCAATGAAGTCCTCGAATGGCCGTACGTACGTGTATATGCTGATTAAATGTTGATCCTTCCATGACTACTGCCATGTCTGCGTTAACGTAGCCTTGTTGAATCAGATGTTGTGTACCATAGTGGCTTCCTGTTTCCTCGTCTGCAACAGCATGTATGTGGAGATCTCCACTTAGTGGAATACCGCAATTTTGTAGGGCTTTGACCATTGTGATTACTGCAGCGATCGCGCCTTTCTCATCGGCTGTACCTCGGCCTAATAGCCATCCATTTAATGATGTTCCGCTGTAGGGTTCCACTGACCAATTATTGATGTCTCCAATAGGTACTGTATCGTAGTGTCCATTGAAAAGCAGTGAGTGCCCATCTCCCGCTCCTTTAAGAATTCCTATTGTGTTGAATCGGTTAGGCTGAGATTCTATTCGTTCGACATGTAAGCCCAACTCTTGGAATTCTGAAGCGACAAGTTCTGATACAGCGCGCTCATCGCCCGGGGGGTTTTCACTCTTTCTTTGTACGAGTTCCTGCGTTAGCGTAACGAGGTCTCCTGATAATGAATCCACTCGTTGAAGAAACATTTGTTGAATGCTCATTGCCTTCACATTATTTCAGACGTCTCGATTCTCGTATATTAGGTATTGGCTATCCATTTCAACTTGTTTATGGTTATCCAATTCATGCAGGGGCTTCGGGAATTAACCTCAGTCAATGTGACCTAGTTACACTGCGTAGTGCTTCATTTACGGACCCGTATAACTTTTCCACGATTAATTCGTTGAATGTCTTTGGGTGATATTTTCATCAATGTTGTATCCGAACCCCCGCTTGTATATACGTTAGGCTTTTCCATTACTTTTGGATCAATGAGAAAAATTGCTGTGAATCCAAAGGCAGGGACGCCACCACACGGATATCCTGTTTTTTTCACAATTTCATGCGGCTTAGCAATCCGAGGTCGTGATATGTTTAATGCCTTTGCGACGCGCGAGGTACTTGCCCGGTGTTCCCCTTTAACAATCGCAACAATCACATTATCATCGGAATCAATCATACAGATGTTTTTGATACAATCATTAACACTGGCGTTTACGCTTTCTGCCGCGTCTTGAACAGAATGGCATGATGTAGAAAAATGAAGGTATTGATAATCCACTTCATGCTTAGCCATAAAGTCTTTAAGTTTTAGTTCATACGAATGGTTAGTTTTATCATTGTTTGCCATTCTTTTACTTCACTCAATCAAATCAGTATAGCTTCAAGCTTGCTAGAATATACTCGCTAGGAAAATGATTTAGTTTTATCGAAAATGCGCACGTTCATATTGAGCCTGTCTCAGCGCCAATTCCACTCTAACTCGATATTTTGATGAAGTTTCCAGGGGTTGAAGACTGTTTCAATTGATTCTCCAATAGTATTGATTTGAGAGATATCCGCCTGGCCGAGGCCTTCCTGGTTTGCATAGTACAAGTATCCGATGTCTAAGGGATTGATGCCTAGAATCTTCGCTGTAACTGCATCAACAGCAACGGGATCTGTTCCGGCCACCGCGATGCCTAACGGCTTTGCACTGCCTGCAACAGGTCCATTACCCTCCATAGCGACAAAGCCGTCGATAATACCGATATCGGGTTTGCAGGTCCGGAGGAGTCTCACAAGATTTTTATGGAGTTGTTTAATGGCTGAAAGATAATACTGCTCCCATGCACTACGATTCGAAAACCCGTGCATTTTGATTTTATCGTCCAAGGAATCCCAGATAACGATACCCATCAGAAAATTCTTGACAACACCTGAGTATATCACGGTTTCATGAGTCTTAGGGAGGGTTACAGAGATGGATAAATCAAAGTTCAAGGGTGTTTGTGCAATACGTATTTCGTTCGTTCCACCATCGATGGCGTCCACTCGTATCTTGTGATAGGGCTCATTATTCAGATCAATCAAGTCAACAGCGTATGTCTTCTGAAGGTTATAATATCCGTATGTTTGAAATCCCTGTGCGGCTGGTGTTCCCGCGGGGCCTTCTCCAATTACGATTTGTGCGATGTGCTGATCGTATTGCTGGAGGTACTCGAGGATGGCGAGTAAGGTATCAACATGAGTCGCCGCTAATGGCTTATTTGTGCGTACCATGTTGGGCTTTATCAAGATGCGACAGGGTGCTTTTTCCCGAATTAACGCAGAAACCTCGTGATCGATCATGTTAAGTGCTCGCTCAATATTGAGCTGCCGACTCTTACTTTGGGTTATCGCTACTTTTGACAAAGTGAAGACTTTCCTCAATCATTGCTTTGATTAGATTGCTGCTGACAGTAGATAAAGCTTATTCACGATGCGTCTGGATGACCGTGAACTGGACTCGCTATTCTTCCCGTAAGAGAGGCAGTCCATCGCAGGTTACTTGATGCTTCTCGAATTGACCGATTCCTTGCTCCGTAACGAAAATCATGTGTGTTCCTCGCGGGCCAAACGCGATGTTGGTAGGGGATGGGCCATCTAAGCGGATGCGGTTTACCACATCGCCTTCGGAGTTGAGTACAACGACATCACCCTGTCGTGATACGGTTACGTAGAGATTACCATCTGTGCCAAATGCCATGCCATCCGGTCCTCGGAATATATCTGGGAACTCAGGGTTTAAGACATTACCAAATATCTCACGAGATCCCAAGTCGCCTCGATTCCACGGATAACGATACACCAGACCACTGATGGTGGCTGAAACGAAAAGATCGTTATCAGGTCCAAAGGCAATTCCGTTTGCAAACGGTAACCCTGTATCTACTATTTCAATTGATCGTGAAATTGTATCGATCCGATAGACCCTACCATCTGTTTGTGTGTGACGTCGTTGTTCACCGTCTAATCGCGCCCATTCTGGAAACCGAATTCCTGAATCTGTCATATACAAGGCTCCGTCAGGTCCAAATCGTAGGTCATTAGGAAAGAGAAAGGGTTTATCATGACACGCTGTCAACACGGTTTCATAATGACCATTCCGAGTGAGCCGTAAGAGTGCAGGTATCAAAGACTCGGCCACCCATATTGCTCCTTCCCGATCAATAGTGAGGCCATTAGGCCGCCCCGTTTTGGTAAGCACTTCGCGGTGCTGTCCATCAGCACTGAGATGAGTGATCCATCCCCGATCTAATCTCATCTCGGTGACAAGCCAACTATTATCTGGTAGAAGGACTGGGCCTTCTGGATTTCCTAACCCGTCAGCAAAAATCATTACTCACACCTCATAAACGCAAATGCTCTTCTGTGCTGTATAACTTCACAAATATGTCTTTTCCACTTATAGGTCAACCGGCATAAATACGCGATGTTCGCCTACGCAGTGTGACATACGCTCCCGTACAGTGTTACATTCAAAACTCATCATGTTTATATGAAACATCTTTGCTGTCTTACCATTCCAAATACCACTAGGATATTTCTCCACTTAATTAGACGAGCTATCACACACCAAAATACGCTCACGCATAAAAAACGGTGATAAAAACGCGGTCAGAAATGAAGAGAGCCGTATTTTCGCCCCGTATGATCATCTTGATGACGGTCTTCATTGATGTTACAGGATTTGGAATTGTACTCCCCCTCCTTCCCTACTATGCGTCAGAATTTGGAGCCGGATCCACCGCGCTCGGGTTTCTTGTTGCATCCTTTGCCTTAATGCAATTTATTTTTACGCCCATTCTAGGACGATTATCCGATAACATGGGGCGCCGCCCAATTCTTCTTCTCTCGATTCTTACGTCAGTGGGGAGTTTTCTCCTATTTGCAGTCGCTGATTCGTATTTGATTTTGCTTCTCTCAAGGATCGTTGCGGGATTAGCGACAGAACTGGGTGTGGCCCAAGCTTATATCTCAGATATCACGAGCCTTAAAGATCGGACAGTGGGTATGGGGCGAATCGGTGCAGCCCACGGTGCAGGATTTATTATCGGGCCGGCGATTGGCGGGTTTTTAAGTACATATAATTATTCGACAGCGGGATTTGTTGCTGCGGCCCTGGCCATGGTGAATCTGGTGTTTGCGTTCTTGTTTCTACCTGAATCGAGGCACTCTGATCTCTCTCGTGATGAATCATCTGATGGCACTGGACGCATCACCGGGATTCGACGTTTTCTATCATCCCCCACAATCGGCTTATTGGTAATCATTCTATTTATCATGAGCATCGCATTTTCAGCTTTTCCTGTGATCATGCCTCTGCTAGCCATCTCTCTCTTTGGCCTCAGTTCCTCAGATATGTCGCTTTTCTTTGTCTATATTGGGGTGGTGCAGATCGTATTTCAGGGGTTCATTGTCGGACGATTAGCTGCACGACTTGGTGAAGCACAACTTGTGCCAATTGGCGCGCTGTTAATGACGCTCGGCGTCTTCTTTATGGCGATTTTCCCGAATCTCCCGCTCTTTCTCATGTTGTCGACAATCATGGTTTCGGGAATTGGCATTCTGTCAACGACAATTCCCAGCTTCATCTCTAAACGAACGGCGACGCATGAACAGGGGCAAATTCTGGGTGTCACCCAATCCATTTCGAGCATTGCGCGTGTCCCAGGTCCAGTGATTGGTGGCTTTTTTTATGAATTTGCGGGAGTACAAGCGCCATTCTTTCTCAGCGCGACTCTGCTGTTACTGGCGACATTAATTGGTATCAAAATCGCCCGGAACAATAGACACAGTGACCAGTAAGTTGAGATGAACTATAGCGTCCGGGAATTGTCTGCCGGGCGTGTACTGAGAAGAGGAATATGATCTGATTTATGGGAAATGAACTGCGAGCGATGTTTCCGCCGTTGATGGGTCTAATCTGAATAAAATGGATGCGAGAAGTCGAGTATTTTCAAGATTTGGAGTAATTTTTCGTCGCGGATTTGAGTGAGGCCATTCATGGTTTGCGTCTGGATGACTGGCATACGGTGGACGCTGTTAATAACCTTCTGCGCTGCTGAGGATGGAACTGAAGTCCAGGTCTCCATTGTGGTCCACCGGTTAGTATAGGATTGTGCGTAATTGTGGAGGAAGTGTTCGATACCATTACCTGCGATGTGCGCTCGTAAAAAGGGTCCAAGAAGGGGATCTCTGAGACCGATCCCTAAACAGAAGGCTGTATCCACCGCCTCCGCATTCGCTACGCCTTGGGCAACGAGGCTAATGGCTTCACGCCAAAGTGCGGCTTGTAGTCGGTTCACGATATAACCCGGCACTTCTTTATTGAGAATTATCGGGGTTTTGCCGATGCTTTTCAGGAACTGTTGTGTTTTCTGAGCAGTCTCTGGTGAAGTTTCGGCTCCTCCCGCAATCTCGACGAGAGGGATCAGATGTGGGGGGAGGATGGGATGTGCGAGAATGCATCGCTGTGGATGCCTGGTCGCTTTCTGAATCTCGGTCATTAGTAGTCCTGAGGAACTGCTAGCAAGGATGACAGTAGGCGGAGTAAGAGTATCCATCGCATGAAAATCTTGTTTCTTGATCTCGAGATCTTCCGTCACGGATTCCGTAACAAAGTCAGCCTCGCTAACTGCGTTGGGAAGGTCAAGGGTTGGTGTAATTCGCTTGACCGCGACCTTTGCGCCTCCGGGGCGTAAGACGCCTTTCGCCTCTAAAAACTCGAGATTTGATGATATGCGTATCATCGCTTGGCTTAGAATATCTTCATTCAAGTCGAGAAGATATGTATGAATTCCTTTTGATGCATATAATGTCGCCCAGCTGGATCCAATGAGGCCAGCTCCAATACACGCCACATCATTGACCATTTTTTTCCCTCAGAACAAGTGATCGGATTCCTTGTTCTTTTAGAAGTGTGGTTCAACAAATATTTTTCAGTTACGACATGAATAGACATGCAGATGCACGTTCATGGCTGTTCCCAGAACTGCGAAGAAAATTGACAGATTACAAAAAAGGAGCGAAAACTCGCTTGCGTATGTGGGTTTGTTAGTCCTCGGTATCAGTTAATTGTTCAGCGATCTCATCGAGTTGTTGAGCTGCCGTTTTTAGTACTGTTGCAGCCTTTTTCGCAATCTCTTCAGAGTATTTTTCGCGAAGGCGGTCTATGACAATCCAACTGGATCGGATTAATTGTTGACCCGCTTCAATGAATCCCCCGGTATGTGGTGCACGATGATTTGTATCAAGAGGCCCTACAAAAGGAGGTGCGAATAACCCAAATCGCTGCCTGAGTTCGCGCCGTTTATCGCCTAGTTGCTCCAGAAATGCAGCGCCTTCCGGGGTTAATTTGTATCGTTTTATTCCCGGCTCTGGGCTTACCACGTCCTGAGTGTAGCCTTTCTCGCGGAACCACGCGAGAAGTGGATACACTGAACCTGGGCTGGGTCGCCAACGTTTTTGAGTTTGCTTTTCAATGGTATTCATGATCTCTGAGCCCGACATCGCCTGTTCTTTGAGTAATCGGAGCACAGTGTAACGAAGGTAACCTTTTGGCACAGAGGCCATGTGGCGCATCCAGTGTCGAAATCGGGGAAATGGTGGGTGGTGGTCTGAACACATCATAATCACACTTATTTTATCAACTACGATATCAATATAGATATCAACATCAATATAAATATTTTTGGATTTTCCACGTTAATATTAAGCAGAATCATCATCATGCAATCTTGAGGAGAATGTCAGATGAACGCATACTTAACTGATATCCCGCCTTATACGAGCCACGCGTGTGTAGAAAACAGGTCTTTACAAAAGCTAATTTTAAATGCGTTAACAAGCTCCTCATAAGAGAACAATTGGAAAACGAAGACTCATATAGACTGTGAAGGAATCAAGATGAGTACCGACTCCTATATGGTAGCAACAGCAGCAGCAATTATTGAAAGACAAGGAATACACGAAACGGAAGTGTATTTTCAAACACGAAATAAGCCCTCTATGACTTCTTATGGAACACTGGAACTTCCAGGAGGTCGAATCCAAAAGGGGGAAGATGTCTTCTCAGCATTGAAACGAGAAGTAAAAGAAGAAACAGGGTTATCCCTTAGTAATATTAAACCAAGTATCGTCACAAATCTTCAAGGATTGG
>JAOZHK010000096.1 GCA_026014905.1 Candidatus Bathyarchaeota archaeon | reverse complement strand
AGATCCAATGCAGTGGGAACCATTGTATCAGGATCTTTTCCAGAAGCAATAGAAACAATCGACATTTTCTATCATCAAGTACACTATACATGGTATTGTAATAATAAAATATTCGATGTTTTAGAATGCAATATTTGTTATCTTAGCTAGCCAGCTCTTTATTTCAACTACTTTGACGAATAGGTGGGGATGACGATAGGAATGAGGGTTGCAAGTCTATTAAAAAAGAGGTAGATGGCACTCCCTTCCTTCTCTATCGCCACTGAATAGTAAATATGTTTTCAGTATTTATTGCATGATGTAGGATGAGGGGGAGGGGTTTCATTATTATTTTATTTGTGGTCGAGTGGTGAGTCGTTCACGATGTTTCATCTCGTGATAGAGATATTCGATACTATCATAGAGAGTGGAATCTTTCTGCCGTGATCGAACTAGATCGGCAACAGGTCCAACTTGTGTTTCCCAGAACCAAATGATTCTACTAGCGAATAAATCTTCAACGCGCGCGTAAAACGGGTACTTCGCACTTCACAAAGGGGCGAGAGGATATATAGGACGCGAGCGCGCGTATCAGCTCCTCAGGATCTGCCATGATGAGCCAGTCTCCTTAACGAAACTCATGTACACAGCCACCCTCAGCTATCATCAACTGAACAAGTACGTCAATACCTTACTGATCAAAGGCTTAATAGAAGAAACCTTTCAGGATGGAGAACGGAGTTATCAGTGTACGCCTCGAGGTCGACAATTTATCGACGCCTTTCGCGACGTGACATGGTTCTTTGGCAACGCCATGCACTAAACTAGTTACGCACACGTGTCTTGTTAAATTCTCAAGGCTTTTTTCAAAATCGTTTCCACTTCACGCGATAGACTGCGATTCGTCCGCAGACACCGACCTTCCAGTTTCTTCAACACCAGCTCATCGAGGGAGAGACTCACGCGCGCGCGCCGTAAATGTCACCAAGAAATCCCGCTCTCACCACGGATCGCGAAAACATCGTTTACCAACACCGCATCTCATCATCAAGACAGCGTCATCGCAATTACTCCTCATGAAGCGCAATTAATCGTCTTACCGACCACGTGGATTGAATGTCCCATCTGTTCGCATGATCGAGCCCATTATCGGACACTCGAGATCTGGAATGACGAAGGGGATACGCTGGATATCCATATTTATCGTTGTGCACAATGCAAGCATACGTGGCGCGAAAAAGCATAACATACGCGCGCGCGTAATTGTTGTCGCATCGAAAACTTGGCTATCGATTTCCAAATGACTGGACTATTCAAACCATCCATGAACAGCGTCACGATTACCTCGAAACCGTCACTATACCAGTGAACATTAAGATCGAAACACAGCACCACATTTACGATTTTCACACTGTTGACACACTCTTACAGAACGCAAAGACAATTGTGATTCAAGACTGCCCTTGCCGTACACGTCGAAAACACTGTGATGCTCCACAAGACGTCTGCATTCTCCTCGATGAACGGGCAGACATCACCCTCCAGCGCAATACCGCCAATCCGAAGCAGGTCACAACCACTCAAGCGCGTGAGATATTGAGGCGGGCTCATGACACAGGACTTGTCTTGACGAGTATTCTCCGAGTAGGGGATGATTCTCCAAAAACGATCTGTAATTGCTGTTCCTGCTGCTGCTATTCATTAGCTGGGATTGTTCGCTTTGGACTTCATAATCTCGTCATCCCATCAGAATACATTGCAGATGATGACGATTCACTCTGTACTCATTGCGGTATCTGTGTGGATCGCTGTCAATTTGCAGCAAGAACCATGGAAAATGGATCAAAACTGTACGATCCATCTAAATGTCTTGGTTGCGGGTTATGTGTATCGACATGTCCCGCTCAATCCATTGCGTTTACGACTCGTTCGCAAAAACGCGCTCGCATGAGGGTATAGACAAGACTTTATTCAGTGCCCGTCTTTTGACTTCACTATGTCCTCTGTTACTATTCGTCCAGCATCAATACTGGATATTTCATCCATGGTACAAGTGAGGTTAGGCGCAGTCACTGAGCAAGAAGTGTCTGGTTTTACGGTCCCAGGAGATAATCTCTACGTATCAGTTGAACAACTACGAGCAATGTGGGAGACAAACAATCTATTGAACGATGGGTGTGAAGTATTCGTAGCGGAACGTAGAGGACAAATCGTTGGGTTCATTGTGTACAATATGAACAGCTGTAATGACAATATCGATAATCTCATTGTCGCCAAAGACGAGCAAAGAAAGGGAGTCGGCAGAGCTCTCGTTGAATATGTGGAGAACTTAGCCAAGTCAAGAGGCTATAATGTTATACGGACCGATACCATAGAAAACGCGGAAGGCGTACCGTGGAAAGCATATGGTTTCTGGAGAACAATGGATTATGAGGATACGGGAGAACGAGTGCCGACTGAGTATGGTTTCAAGGTTATTCCGTTAGTTAAGAGCTTGAAATAAATTTAGTAGTGCGCGCGTACTGGGATTTAAGGAATTCAAAAAAGAAGAAAAAGAAGGAACGGGTTATGTGCTTACAATAGCTCGTACGCGCGCGCGTATTTATAAGTTACTAGTAAAATGGTGCGGGGAGTGGGATTCGAACCCACGTAGCCCTAGGGCACGGGATCTTGAGAGCTCCCATCCACGATTTCAAGGAATTTTGTTTAATCGACCTTGGATTAGCTGAAGCCACCGTGCAAATCCATGTACGAGAAATCACCAAGTTTCTCCACCACATGAAACGTAAACGAGGACCAGTTACACGACAACATATTCGACATTACTTAATGCCTTGTTGCCATCGACCCAATGTCAAACGGAAAATCTTAGCTGCCTTAAAACGGTACTTTCGAGATTATCTGGAACAACCAGATCTTGTGAAATCCTTCAAGTTTCCATCAAGTTTCCATCAAGTTTCCATCAAGTCACTATCGACCAAAACAGATTGCGAATAAAACTACACTGCAAGCCTTTTTCCCACATCTCCCCAGTGAGGAAGCGAAACTCGTTTTTCTGTTCTATGCAACAACCGGATTACGACGTAGTGAAGCATTAAGCCTGGAGATTGAAGACATTGATGTAGCGAATCAGATGGTGATTCCAAATCATA
>JAOZHK010000073.1 GCA_026014905.1 Candidatus Bathyarchaeota archaeon | reverse complement strand
TACACGCGCGTATTTATGACGCTAATTTTTACTCCTTTCACTTTTGGAGAATTTATATCCAGCGGCACCCTTATGTACCCGAAAACACGATCTGGTACCACATAAAGGGGGATTTGAATGCCGTCTAACCTTGAGTTAACTGATCTTCGCACAAAACTCAATCAAATGACGGAGCGAATTGTGAGTAGATTGAAAGATCGCTCGCGTTATGCATTAAATGCCTCTGTTTATTGCCTTGACAAGATTCCTATTGAAGGCAGGACTGGTATCTCCTTTTTTGAGTTTGCTTTAGAGCAGCTTGAACAATATCATGCCGCGTTAGGTCGCTATCGATTTCCAGATCAGTATCGATTAACCAATATCTCTCCCCATACCCCTGTACAACGGGGCGTCCCCCCTTCGCCCATTCAACAAGTCGATATCGAACTTAAAGACGAAATCATCGCATATTACATGACGCTGCTCCAAGATCTATGTGAAGAAGGCGACGACCCGACAACTTATGGAGAAACCGTTTACTGTGATGCGGATTTAATTGTCCTACTACATGAACGGATTAATATCGGTCGATTCGTAGCTGAGTCAAAGTTACAAACCGATACATCTCTTCGAGTCATTGCGGAGAATCAAGCTGCTCTCCGAGCCCGCCTGAGAAAACCGAAAAGAGAGCAAACCGTCATTAACAATGCGAGGAAGATTGCCTTCAGTTACAACTTGGATCAAGATGTTGTCGAACACTGTTTTCGATGGCTCATTACGAAAACGCTAGAAGTTGAAATTGATTACCTGCAACAGCGATTCACAATCTAGGGAAAGGTTGACCATAAGTGTATTTAAGCGATACTTGTGACCTAAGATAGTGAGGTAACTCCCTTTGAGTAATAATGAAATTCACGACATAAACCGCACGTTTCCTGAGATTGCGAGTATCCAAGATCCTACGTTGCGTTCCCAAGTTACTGCTTGTTGGATTGACGCCTGGCATCAAAGCCAATACGCCACGCTAGAAGACGCTATATTTTCCCCTCAAATACCAGGCTGTCGCCTCATTGATCACGTGAGAGCGGTTACCTCGATTGCCATGCAAATCGCCAAAGTTGTCTCCCAGCATCATCACATTCCCGTCAACCACGATTATGTTCTTGCAGGCGCATTGCTTCACGATATTGACAAACTGATCATTTATGAAAAGACCCTGCATGATTATCAACAAGCAAAGATTCTCAAACAATTTCCCCACGGGTACTTGGGAGCCCGTATCGCTCATAAACACGGTATTCCAGATGTAATTGAACACCTCATACTATCCCATACCCGTCAACAATTGATCTTCCCAACAACCATCGAAGCGATTATCGTCCACTATGCTGATTTCGCTGATTATGATGCCCTCGCTTACACTTCACAGCGCCCACTTCTTCTTGAAAAATAGCTAGCAAGAGCTTCCACAGCCACCCGCCTCTCTTACACATTTAACTCATCGATTCAGAATTCATAACTCTATTATGACCCAAAGATACGATATAGAAAAAAGAAAATGATATCGATGAGTCGGTGATATTCCCATGCGATATAAATGTATTTTCATCACAGAAGAGGACTGGGCACGCCTCGATCAAAAAATTAAATATTTCAATGAACATGTACGCCACTTTCAAAAAGATATGGACAATTTTTTCGAGAACTAAATAACTATAGCAAAGTAAACGAGCAACTATCACTCTAATCTCAATATATATTAGCTACCAAAATGATGTTGCTAACTAACTGAAACGAGGTCTCACTAGTGAGTGAGAAAATTTTAACATGTTGTCATGATACAGGACCCTTTTTCGCTCACATTCGGAATGGCCATTGGGTGAAAAGCACCCCTATCACGTCAAACCTTCCAATAGGTAATACGCGCGCGCGTATAAGCCGGTTGACTTATACACACAGTATAAAACACGACTCTCATCAATCACCTTTTTTAAAGCATAACGATTGATAGATACATCATTGATAGAGGAGATAGAACGGTTCTATCGCCCTCTATTACAACTCTTCACGCACAGTCTGTCAAAGAAAGAAGGAATAAACTTGAAACAACGAACAGGATCTTCAACACGAGCGATTCACGCAGGAGAGCGACGTGATCCACAAACAGGAGCAATCACGACACCGATCTACCAAACATCCAATTTTGCGTTCTCCTCAACCCAAAAACTCCTCGCGTATAACAGAGGTGAATCCGACGCATATATCTACACCCGGTATGGCAACCCCACGCTGAAAGCTGTTGAAACTAAAATAGCAGCACTTGAAGATGGAGATGACGCTGCAGTCTTTGCTTCAGGCATGGCTGCCATTACCACTGCGATTCTTCCCTTCGTTGAACAAGGCGATCACATCGTGGCAAGCCGCGATATATATGGCGGAACATTCAATTTCCTCAATACAATCTTACCTCGATTCGGCATAACCACGAGCTTTGTGGATGCCACCGACACGCGAACGATCGCAAAAGCAATTCGATCGAACACGAAACTCCTTTTTTGTGAATCTCCAACAAATCCCACCTTGAAACTAGTAGATCTAGCCCAACTGGCTGAGCTTGGACGAGAGCAGGAACTCCCCATTATTTTTGATAATACCTTTGCCACACCAATAAATCAGCATCCAGTTCGCTGGGGGATTGAGATCATTGTTCATAGCGCGACAAAATACTTAGGTGGTCACAACGATCTGATGGCAGGAGTGATCGTCGGTCCCACCGACTATATCCAATCAGTAAAAGAATTACTGAAAATATTTGGTGGAGTTCTTGACCCCCATGCAGCTTGGCTCCTACTCCGAGGTTTAAAAACACTCCCTCTCCGTGTACACCGACACAACCACACTAGTCTACATGTTGCCAAATACCTCGAGGAGCATAACCAAGTCAAACATGTTTATTATCCCGGTCTCGAAAGTCACCCCCAACATACGTTAGCAAAGACGCAAATGCAAGGATACGGAGGGGTCATCAGCTTCGAACTGAAAGGAGATTCTGCAGCTGCAAGCCGATTTGTCGACAACATGACGACTGCTTTTATCACTCCAAGCCTAGGTGGGGTGGAAACACTCATTACGCAGCCATCCACCACTTCTCACTATCACTTGGATCCACAAGAACGTAAGAACGCAGGAATCTCCGATGAATTAATTCGTCTCTCTGTGGGTTTAGAAGACGTCGAAGACATTCTTGCAGGTCTCGAACATGCCTTTACTGCAGTTTAGAATCCAATCGGCCCATAATCTCTTTATATGCAACCTAAACTCACTGATTATTGCCTGAGA
The DNA here is from genome assembly GCA_026014905.1 of Candidatus Bathyarchaeota archaeon. Next base: position 18,937 of record JAOZHK010000073.1, on the reverse strand, counting down.
GGCTGATGTACATATGAACTATCGATCAATATCATCTCTTCCCTCGCTCGACATGTTCAGTTCATATCTTTCCTCATTAAATATTGCTCTTCCACACGACTCTGAGATCATATTTGGTAAACATTCACCTTTAGCTCAACCATATAATCTTGAGGATCGTGTAATTGGCAATCGCTTCTGTGCGTTACCGATGGAGGGTTGGGACGCTACCTCCATGGGTCAACCATCGGAGCTCACACAGCGTCGATGGGAGAATTTTGGCCGAAGTGGCGCGAAACTCATCTGGGGAGGCGAAGCCGTAGCGGTGAAGCATGATGGACGCGGAAGCCCAAATCAACTATATTTTTCTGAATCCAATCTTCCAGCCTTACAAACTCTGCGTGATCAGCTCGTTGCTGCACATCACGCGGCTTTTGGAGTGACGAGTGATCTCCTTGTGGGCATCCAATTAACTCATTCTGGACGAGTTTCTCGCCCGACAGAGTGGAACTGTCCTGAGCCCAAAATCCTGTATCACCATCCGATCTTGGATCAACGGCTAGGGTTAACGACAGATTCCCCCGTTCTAACCGATCAAGAGCTTGATGATATTATACGTGATTTTGTACAAGCTGCGGTCTGGTCCGAGCACATCGGTTTTCATTTCGTGGACATCAAGCACTGCCATGGATACTTAAGCCACGAATTACTCAGTGCTACCACGCGGTCAGGGCGCTATGGAGGGACTTTCGAGAATCGCACTCGATTCCTTCGAGAAGTCGTGAAAGGCATCAGATCTCAAGTACCTGATCTCCTCATAGGGGTTCGTCTCAGTGCCTTCGATTTTGTTCCATATCGAATAGGCGAGGATGGGGTAGGTGAACCAGAGGTCGTGAATTATCCCTATCGCTATGCTTTTGGGAGTGATGAAGGGGGATCAGCTATTGATCTAACTGAACCCACCCAGTTTCTGCAGTTGCTTGAGCATCTCCAGATTCCTTTAGTCTGTATTACTGGAGGTGGCGGCTATAATCCACATGTTGTCCGTCCCTCTTATCTCCCCCAAGTGGGCAGTTATTCTCCTCCGGAAGATCCTTTAGTTGGAGTCGCGCGTCACATCGAAGTTACTTCGCAATTGAAAGCCCGTTTCCCCGACCTCTGTATTGTTGGATCAGCTTATAGTTATCTTCAAGACTATCTTCCACAGGTTGCTCAAGCCATAATACGTGCTGGCCACGCCGATTTTATTGGATTAGGACGCATGTTATTATCATATCCCATGTATCCGCACGATCTCTTGACAAGCTCACGCATCGAATCACGACAATTATGTCGAACATGTAGTGATTGCTCAACCGCACCTCGGTATGGTTTAGCTTCAGGCTGTTATCTTTTTGACAGCTTCTATAAACAGCGACCCGAAGCCAATCGTTTACGTCGACTGAAGCAAGAAACGATATGATGCGTCATAGTACCTCTCCCGATGCTCGGAAATCCTGAACCACTAGATTAAGGCTGCGCTGAAGGAGATGAGAGGCGATTGTTTTGAGCAATCTCCCCATACCAGTAACCACTCCTTTTAATTCGACGCGTCAAAGTATCTCGATCACATGCGACAAGACCGAAACGCGATGAATATCCCTCTGCCCATTCAAAATTATCGAGCAGAGACCAATAAAAATACCCTTTAACAGGAATGCCCTGACCGAGGGCTTCATGGACTTGATGAAGATGCTGTGCGATGTATTGTTGCCGCCAAGTATCATTGTCTGTGCCTATCCCGTTTTCTGTGATATAGATAGGTATTCGTAATTCGTTCCAGACGCGCTTCAAGGCAACGAGCAATCCTTCGGGGTACGCTTCCCATCCTAAACCCACGCACAATTTAGAGGGATCTACTTGATCCCTATACGCTTTCATATACTCTGGAAGAGTGAGGGAACACAATACATGTGAATAATAATTCAAGCCAATGAAATCACTTGAATCTTTTAACCCTGAATACTCTTGTATAAAGGAAAAAGGGAGTTTTCCCGTCTTCAAGGCACGAAGGGTCACAGCATTCACTAAATAATCAACAAGCCAAGAAAATTGCACGTCGATCCATGATCGAGGACGATAGGGCTCGATCACCGTTATATTCTTCACTAATCCCACCAAATTGTGTTGAGTATGCTGTTTCAACACTTGGTACGCTTCAGCATGCATCCGAATGAGATTTCGAAGAGCTTTGATGTAATTTCGAACACCCTTCTTTCCTGGAGGGTGAATTCCCTGAAAATATCCGCAGGCCGCTCGGAGATTCGGTTCATTAATGGTAGTCCAGAACGTGATTTCATCACTAAATTCTCGTGCAACCACTCCAACGTATTCTCTGAAGAACTTCACATTTTGTTCACGTGTGAGACCGCCAAGCTTAGTGAACCACAGAGGTTCAGTGAAGTGATGCAAGGTAACAAACGGTTCTATATGGCGTTCTTTAAGCGCAGCAATGACTCGATGATAATGTTCAATAACCTCGTGAGAGACAACACCGCGTGCGGGTATGATCCTTGACCATTCCATAGAAAACCGATAGGCATTTTGATTGAGCGAGTCCAGAATCGTGAAATCTTCGTCAAAACGGTTCCAATGATCACAGGCAATCCCTGCACGAGGTGTCACGGTGCCCACTTGATGCGTCCATTCCCACCAATTATTATTCGTGTTCCCACCATCGACCTGATGTGCCGATGTCGCAGTACCCCATAAGAAACTCGATGGAAACTGGATACCTGAGGGGCTCCGGTGCATAGAATCTCCTAAGAGTAATTACTTCTCAACAATTTATAAATTGCAGGCTACGTGAACAACTCAGGGCGACTTGTACGTAGCTAATTTTCGGCCTCGAAGTAAATCACTAAAGATGCTTCAGCTGCCTCGATAGCTACTGTCATGCGCAGATTCCTGCATTGACCGCAGAAGATCCCAAGGCTTTTAGGTTAACATTAGTGATTATTAGGTTAGAAATATTCTACCATAATGACGTGGGCAAACAAAGATTTGTTATTTGAGAAAAAGGAAAGAATCGCGATGGTGGATGTCGTAGCATTAGGCGAGACAATGGTTCAATTTAATGCAGTGACCTCGGGACCGTTGCGATACATCACAACCTTTGAGAAACACGCAGCGGGTACCGAATCCAATTTCACGATAGGTTTGATTCGGATGGGACTATCTGCGGGATGGATCAGTAAGCTAGGGCAGGATGAGTTTGGTCAATACATCTACAATTTCCTTCGAGGTGAAGGAGTTGATGTCTCAAATGTCCGTTTCACGAGCAATGCTCAAACCGGAATCTACTTTATTCAACGTGATTATCCAATTCCAGGAGAAAGTGTTGTTTTTTATTATCGAAAGGGATCGGCTGCAAGTCAATTAACGCCTCAAGATCTCCCTCTTGATTACATTCAAGCTGCTAAAGTTTTTCACACGACCGGAATTACACTAGCGTTAAGTGATTCTTGTCAATCAACGGTCTCAACGGCAATAGAGCATGCTAAAAACAGTGGTGTGAAAATCTCTTTTGACACAAACATTCGGCGAAAACTCTGGGACCCCGATACAGCGAGAACTGTGATGCTACCTTATCTCAAATCGTGTGACATCATCTTTACCGACACCAATGACACGCAGATTTTGCTCCAAGAAGATCGCCCTAGCCACGCTGCTGAAAAGCTACTAACTTTAGGAGCACAAATAGTAGTTGTCAAACTGGGGGCGCAAGGCGCTTATGCCGCAACCTCAAAGGGAGAAACGGCTATGAAAAAGGCGTATACGGTGCCAGTTATCGACGTGGTTGGGGCGGGTGATGCCTTTGATGCCGCATTCATCGCGGGCTATCTTCAAGAACGGGATCTTCTTCGTTGTCTTGAAATAGCGAATGTTGCAGGAGCGTTATGTGTGACCGTGCGTGGTGACGTGGAAGCGATCCCAACTATTGATGATGTGCAACGGTTTTTAGAACGACGTGACTATATTTTTCGATAACAGTGGACACACGCGCGCTTTCTCGTGTCTGCAACTGGTTTTTAGCGCGAGCGGTTCAAGCATGTTTCCTCGTCATTTCGCGAGTTTCACTCAATAGTTTAAAAAAGAGAGAATTTAAATATCGCATCGAAAATAGATGGGGAATTCACTCAAAAGCTGTATACCACTTATAATACTGGTGATCAAAAAATGGGGCGTGTTGTTGCAACAATCAAACTCTTTCCAGAAGACATTATCATCGGAGTAGACCGTATCAAACAAGCAATTGAACGAGAATTGCCAAACGATGTAACCATTCATAAATTAGTCGAGGAACCTATTGCCTTTGGTCTTGTGGCGTTGATTGCGCATCTCGTGATTCCAGAAGAAGAAGGTCGTTTAGAAGTTGTTGAGAACACCCTTCAAACAATTGAAGGGGTTGGACAGATCGAAGTGCTTCTTGTACGAAGAGTCTAGGGGTTAACTGGTATCGATTTCAACATGGTTTTTTTATGAATGCGTAATAAATTAAGTTTAAATATTTGATTTAGGTTGATCATTTTGACATCCTCTTAGAATAAGTTCTACTGGATTGTTTTTCATACACGTTACCAAACTATCAAGAGAGAGGGATGATCAATGCCTCGAGAAATTCGTGTTCGCGTTGCTGAAGCTAAACAACGAGATGCAGGACGTGGTAAAGCTAGAATTGACGATGGAACCATGCGTGTTCTCAGCATCGTTGCTGGAGACATCATCGCGATAAACGGAAAAAGAAAAACTGCTGCTGTTGCATGGCCAGCGTACCAAGAAGACCAGAATAAAAACATCATTAGAATAGATGGGTTACTGCGGAAAAATGCCGGAGTCGCAATTAATGAATACGTCATCGTCGCAAAAGCCGATGTAAACGAAGCTAAGTCTGTGACCCTAGCTCCGGTTGATATGCGGTTAAATGTGGATAAAGATTTCAAGAATTTCGTGAAAAGTCGCTTACTCGAGTTTCCCTTAGTCGAAGGCGATTCCATCTTCGTGGTCATCCTTGGAAGCGCGATTCCCTTCACGGTTGTGCGGTCTCGCCCCCATGGTATTGTCAAAATTTCACAATCCACAACTCTAAACGTCCTAGGCGAACCCTCTGTCAGCGCGAAAGGGATTCCCCGTGTCACCTATGAAGACATCGGTGGTCTACATGAGGAGATCCGCAGAACACGAGAGATGATCGAACTTCCTCTTCGACACCCTGAACTGTTTCAGCGCTTAGGCATTGAACCGCCCAAGGGCGTACTGTTATACGGGCCGCCAGGCTGTGGGAAAACTCTCCTCGCGAAAGCCGTTGCAAGTGAATCGGAAGCAAACTTCTTCTCGATTAATGGTCCCGAGATTATGAGTAAATTTTATGGTGAATCCGAAAAACGGCTTCGCGAAATCTTCGAAAAAGCGCAAAAGAATTCGCCCAGCATAATCTTCGTTGATGAACTTGATGCGATCGCTCCCAAACGTGAAGAAGTCACTGGAGAAGTGGAACGTCGAGTCGTCGCCCAACTTCTCGCATTAATGGATGGACTTGAAACACGAGGCAACATTATTGTTATCGGGGCAACAAACCGTGTAAACGCGATTGACCCTGCCTTGCGGCGTCCAGGACGATTCGATCGCGAAATTGAACTTGGGGTTCCTGATAAAAAAGGACGACTCGAAATCCTTCAAATCCACACTCGTGGAATGCCGCTCGCCCAAGATGTCAAGCTCCAAGAGTTCAGCAATATCACTCATGGATATACTGGAGCCGATATTTCAGCGCTCTGTCGGGAAGCCGCTATGAAAGCACTCCGACGCTACTTGCCAGAAATCAATTTACAGGAAGACCAGCAAATTCCCCCAGATCTGTTAGAAAAGATGGAAGTAATCGCCGACGACTTTATGTTGGCTTTCCGAGAGATTACTCCAACCGCTATGCGGGAAGTCTACATTGAAATTCCCTCGGTTCATTGGACTGATGTCGGTGGCTTAGATGAAGTCAAACAAAACCTGATTGAATCGGTTGAATGGCCTATCAAATACCCCAACCGCTTCAAGCAAGTTGGCATCGAGCCACCTAAAGGAGTATTATTATATGGTGCCCCGGGATGCGGGAAGACTCTGCTTGCAAAAGCCGTTGCAACTGAAGGGGAAATGAATTTCATCAGTATCAAAGGTCCTGAAATCTTCAGTAAATGGGTTGGTGAATCTGAAAAAGCGATTCGTGAAATTTTTCGAAAGGGACGGATGGCTGCTCCCTCGGTCATTTTCATCGATGAAGTTGACTCTATCATCCCACGTCGAGGTGCAGGATACTCTGATTCAGGCGTCACGTCACGTGTTATCAGCCAACTTTTAACCGAGATGGATGGACTGGAATCACTTCAAAACGTGATGGTGATAGCAGCCACTAACCGACCAGATATTTTGGATCCCGCGATGCTCCGGCCAGGACGCTTTGATCGCTTGATCTATGTGCCAGCGCCAGATGAGGATAGTCGCTTAGAGATCCTCAAAATCTATACTAAAGAGATGCCATTAGCTGATGACGTTGACTTGAACAGTTTAGCCCGTGAAACCAAAGGCTATTCCGGTGCGGACATCGCATCGCTATGCCGCGAAGCGGGTATGCATGTCCTAAGAAATAGCACTACATTCAAAGTCTCGATGGAAGCCTTTCGACGAGCTATGGAGACTATTGGACCCAGCATAACGCTCGAGATGGATAACTGGTACCGCAATATCTCAAGTAATTTCCGGAAGCCCCAGTTGAAACCCGCTACACCAATAGCTTAAAAGTGACCTCGTTGTCAGAACTCTGGAGTACCCAACCACTTCACACCACCCTAGTGGAGATTCTGTACAAAAAAGGTGGTGCCCTGACGGATGATGAACTCTATAAAGCATTAGAAAAGGAATATGGCAGGCTCAGCCATCGTGAATTAAACAAGACATTGATGCGACTCGAAATACACGGCGTCATCCATGTATCCCGTCTGACAAAGAATAAGAAACGCGTTGAATTACGACACATCCCCTCAAAAAACGGATGAAGGTAGAATTACGCGTTTCTACAGATCAGCAACGCAAAGGTAAGCGTTTATGGGAGTACAAATCCGTGGATTAATTTCACGCAGGAAAATCCAACTCTCTTCCCTGACTGGTCGAACCGTAGCCATTGACGCGCACAACACATTATACCAATTTTTATCCATTATTCGAAGCTTTGATGGACGTCCTTTAATGGATAAAACCGGAAACGTAACAAGTCACCTCAGTGGGCTCCTGTACCGTAGCGCCAACTTCATTGAAATGGGAATAAAACCCATCTATGTGTTTGATGGGCCCCCACCTCTTCTCAAACGACGCACGATCGCCCGCCGCAGAGACGCGAAGAAAAAAGCGAGAAAACAATATACTGCCGCGCTCAAAGAAGGAAAACTTGAAGACGCGAAGCGATATGCACAAGCCACAGCCCAATTAACGACGTCCATGGTTCATGATGCGCAACGACTCTTGACCCTGATGGGTATTCCGTGGATCCAGGCCCCATCAGAAGGCGAGGCGCAGATTGCATATATGGCTGCGACAGGTAAAGTATGGGCTGCCGCGAGCCAAGATTATGACTCGTTGTTATTTGGGGCTTCCCGGCTCCTCCGCAACATTGCTATCACAGGGCGGCGAAAACTTCCCCGAAAACCTGTCTATATTGAAGTCGAGCCAGAGCTTGTTGAGCTGCAACACGTGCTGCGTGAGCTCGAAATCACTCGTGAACAACTCGTGATTATCGGTATCTTAGTGGGCACCGACTTCAACCCTGATGGGATTAAAGGCATTGGTCCCAAACGTGCTCTAGCATTAGTGAAAAAATACAAAACCTTACCGAATGTCATCAAACAATTCGACGCGTCACTGTTCCCGGTCGATCCAACGGAAATCAATGACATATTCCTGCAGCCTCCAATCCAACTTGATATCGAGTTGCATTGGATGCGGCCAAATGCTAATGACATTATCTCGTTCCTTTGTGTTGAGCGAGACTTTTCAGAAAACCGGGTTCAAAGCGCTATTGATAAGATGCAGACCGCTTTTCACGCGCAAGAAACCAAACCTACCCTTGATACGTGGTTTTAACGTCATTTTCACCCCGACCGATTTCACAATCCAAGGTGTAAAATATAAGTACATCACTAACACGATAGTGATACGAAGGGACTCAGATATGGCTTCCAAAAACAATCATGAAGATTCCATCGACCCCTCCTCACATTTACTCGCGTCCACGGACCCCACATCACTGACCGTTGCGGAAGCAACGCTCGATTGGCTCAAAGGGAATAATCTTGATTACATTTTCTTCAATCCCGATACATCAAGCGTCCCCTTTACCGACGCGCTAGCCTGGAAAGAACTTACAGGAGACACCCCTCATCCAATCATGCTACTGCATGAATTTCCTGCAGTCGACGCAGCCTATCATTACGGCCTGGCATCTCTCGGTAAAAAAGTGGGAGTCTGCATGATCGGTGGCGTCGTGGGCACGCTTAACGCCAAGGGCGCGATCTATAACGCTTGGGCCGGATTTGGCCCATGCCTTGTCCTCGCTGGAATGTACCAAATGAAGGGTTCTCGCTATCGTGGGGCTCATGAAAGTGTCGATCAAGGGGGCCTCGTACGAGAAAATGTGAAATGGGAGACCGAGCCTCGAACACCTGAACAAGTACCCCACCACATCGCTCGCGCAATACGGGAAGCCCTCACCGAACCGTGGGGACCAGTATACTTGACGTGTAACGAACGCCTGTTCGGAGGCAGCGGACACCTAAAGGGTGAAACCTTGACCCGGCCTCTCACGCTTCCTAATTTTCCAGCACTCGGTCCTCCTAATCAGATCGCGGCAAGCAACACCAGTGTTCACGCTGCTGCACAACTGCTCCTCGACGCTGACATGCCCATAGTCGTTACAGGAGGCATGATGGGTCGATACCCCGAAACTGTACACACGTTAATGAGACTTGCAGAAACTATGGGATTACCCGTTATCCCTGGAAGCATCAGTGCCCATGGAAGCAAAACAATGAATTTCCCGACGACCCACCCAATGTTTCTGGGATACGATCTAGATGCATATCTCGATCAAGTCGACCTCGTGTTAGTGATTGATCAACCAATGGTCAAATTGCCTCCACCCATCCGCAGCATTTTTCTCGATTGGGGAGCTAATTTTACTCCTCTTGATACCCCCGTCGATGTAAGGATTCACGGGTGTTCACATCTTGTACTTACGCAAATCACGGACACCGTTACGCAAATGCTCAAAACCCAGAAGAATGTGAAGCAACGTATGCAGAATCGGTTTGACACATTGAAGAATGAACATGACCAACTGATCCAACAATGGATCACAGAAGCACAGGCGGCGCAAACCAAGAAACCAATCGATTTGATCTGGTTAGGCTATGTGTTAAGTAAAATCAAGACGCGAAATACAATTATCTGCGGACGTTATGGAGGAAATGGCTATCAATTCATGAAGGGACTCACATTCATAGATCCTGGAACACGATACGGTCCCTCAGGTGGACATATGGGCTATGGTATCGGTGGCGCATTAGGCGTGAAGCTCGCTCAACCCGATCAACCGGTGATAAGTGTAATGGGTGATGGATCCTTCTATTATGGGGCAGCGGGAGCCGTCTTTTGGACCGCGAGTCACTATAGTATACCCGTTCTATTCCTTACCCTGAATGATCGCTCATATGGGGCGATTACCAAAGGATTAGCGCGCTATAAACGATGGTCATATCAACATAATTATCCGGCAGGCGTCTGGATTCGACAACCCGAGATCAGATTTGAGGCCATCGCTCGCGCGAATGGTCTCTGGGCAACCACGGCAACCGATCCTCTGACCCTTGAGGAGACATTACGTGAAGCATGGCATATCGTCCAAGATGACAAGCAGCCAGCTTTTGTGGATGTAATCTGTGAGAATCGGTTACCATAAAAACTGAAAGGTTAACTGATCCAACGAAATACGGAAGTCGACCAGTTATGGTCGTACAGAAACATGTACTTTGGTTCCTTCAGCCAATTTAAGGGTATTTCTAAGATTTTCGGGAGCAATTATTTCGATAATGTGATCATCGTGATGGGTCCGATTAATGAGAATAATCGCGCCTTCCGCTGTCTCATTGATCGTCGCTCGAAAGCACTTTACCTGACCAAATGTTCGGCTCGGGGTTTGAAAACTCGTAATCGTGATGGCGGGAAGAGTTTCGAGCTCTTTTTTCACCCAAAATTGATCTGAAGAAAGCCTTAGATTTAATGTCCCGGGATATGGCGTGAATCCCAGTTTCTGAGCAAATTGCGCGCTATATCCTTGAAGCTGGACATAATATGCGCCTTCCCCGAGACCCGACACGAGGACTCCATCGAACTCGAGTATACGTGGTTGCTCTTGTAGCAGCGTTCGTAATGAGAGATACAGGTTTTCAAGAATTGTATATCCGGATTGGGTCACCTTAAGTTGTGTACCTTGAGACGACGGGTATCTCTCGATGTATCCCTGCTTTTCTAAGTCGACCAGATACCGTGAAGCCGTCTGTTGGGACACTGATAACACTTGAGAGAGCGCGGTGGTTGAAATCCGGGTTTTCGCACATAAAGCCCCCATCTGACTGAGTCTTATGAGTGCATGCAATAAGGTTGGGTTTACATTGCGCGCTTGTTTCTTGAGAGATGTGTTGGGTTGTTCGGCCGGCATCATTGGTTCCATCCATGTTTTCCAACTAAGGGTACAAATGCTACACCGCCTAGACGGTCTTCAATTAATCGGTGGTCATCTTTTTTTATGCGGATTAGTTCTTGGAAGAAGTGGCGTCGACCAACTGGGATCACTAATAACCCTTTATTTCGTAATTGTTGAGTTAGCGGTACCGGGATATGAGGAGCTGCTGCAGCCACGTAGATGCGGTCATACGGTGCATGATCAGGAAGTCCAAGTGATCCGTCACTGTGAATGGTGGTGACTCTGTCATCATAGTGAGTTTTTCGTAAATTGGCTTGTGCAAATTGATAGAGCTCGGGAATGATCTCGAGGGTATATACATGCCCCGTTCGCTGGTTAGCTTGGTGAGTTACGATTTCCGCGATAACAGCGGCGTGGTAGCCACTTCCAGATCCTACTTCAAGCACGATCTGGCCTTGAGAGAGGTGTAAGGCTTCAGCCATCATCCCTACCATATGTAGGGCTGAAATGGTCTGGCCATATCCTATCGGGAGTGGGGTATCAGTATATGCGCGTTCGCGTAATGTGTCAGGGAGAAATTCTTCTCGGGGTACTTGCTGCATGGCATGAATGACGCTTGGTGTGTGAATATAGCCGGATTGTATGAGTCGCTCGATCGCTTTCATTCGTTCGTGGTTGAAATTAGCTTTTGGGTTGGGCATGATGCTATTCCTCCCAGAGAGATTTCATATATACATCCGCTGTGAGACTCTGATTGTGAACGAGATGATTGATCCACTGTATACTGGTTTCGGGTAAGCCGATATTAATTGCATAGTCTATAATGCTTGGATAGAGTGAGTCGATCGTGGATATGTTGTTGATGATCGTCAATTCCAGGTTTAAGAGGTTGCACTCTCTCTTTAACCGCGTTGATAGCGCTGCAACTTCTTTGATACTCGCAAGCACTTCCTGTTTTTGGCCTTTTTCTGTTCTCAGTTTTTCGATAAGACCTTGTTTTTTCTGATCGTGGATCGTGATTTCAGCATTTTTGTTGGTGATAACGTCTTTGATGTGATGGCTTGCACCCGATAATGAGCTTTCGTTGTATTGTTCGCGAAGTCTTTTGCCTTCGAGTTGAGCTTCGAGTTGTCCAATCCCAAGATAGTGGTCGTGTGGGCGCCAATCGGTGACGGGTGGAAAAGATAATTCGAGAGCGGTGGCTATCTGTTGGGCTTCAGATAAGTATTGTCGTCCACCTACTCCACCGATATATCCCATCACATCTAATCCGGTGAAGAATATTAAGGCCATGGGAATGGCTCGTGCCGATATTTTGGATTGGATTTCCTGAAGCTTGGGATGGTGGAGAGATCCCAGATCAATAAAATACTGTTTGGTGCAGGTAATGCATTCGCCTTCCGCTCGGAGCAATGTATTTTGCTGGTTCAGGTAGAGGCGGGCTTTTCCGCCACATTCACAATGATACCAGAATGGAGCCAGTGAGGCACCACTATTATCGTTGATACCATCGTGTTGCCCCTGGATTTTGTGGAGGGCTTGATGATATTCTCCGTGTTTTTGACATAAGAACGCGAATTCTTTGGTGAAGATTTGTTGACAATCACTAAATCGTGAAAAGAGAGTATCATAACGCCAAATATGGTTGATGATCTGTGACATAAAAAAGGCATTAAAATCGGCATGACACGTACTGCGATCATGAGCGGTCAGGACCAAGCTCCAGAGCGCCTCGAAGCGATCAGATAACCGTTTTGATACGACATGTCGGTTGTCAGACGACGGATTGGATTGGGTAACTACAGCGCGGATGTTTAAATGATTTATCGTGTTAATCCATTGCTGTATTTGCTGTTTCCACCCATCAAGCACGTCAGTGGAGGGCTTCGGCACGTCTTTCACCATCTTCTTCGGCGGGAGTTGAAGTAGCAAATTTATCGTCCCATTGCGTTGCTGCACTGATGGTAATTGCGCAGTTTTTACCCAGCGATCATCGGTGAAGTCTTGATCGGCGATCCCAAAGAACGTGATAACGGGAACCGATAACGCGCGTTGAAGTTCGTGCTGTACGACATGAAGCAGTGTAGCTTTGCGAAAAACACCACTATAGGCGAAAAGGTTGGGTTGATGGGCGGTCATTAAGATAAGTGGCTGTTTCGAGTCTAAGATCTTGAGCTGTTTTTCCACAATAGGTGTTAAGGTCCCTGCCTCTTGATGAAATTTTTTAACAAATTGGGCAAGTTGTTGATTGGATCCTGGGGTTAGGCCTAATTGTTGGTCTTTGTACTGAGTTTTATAATAGGCAATACATGCCGTTAGAAACTCTTGAACCGTCGTATACGTGCGATTTGGGATCATGATTCTGCTCCTCATCTAATTCAACTTGGAATTTCTGTTCCTGCGTGTCCCCACTATACTCATAGATTGAGTCTGCATTTCTTGTCTAGTAATGCTTTCTATATTAAATATTAATTTTCACTTCATAAAAGATATACTGTGAATTGTCACACCTATTCTCGATGGCAAGTTGAATAGAAAACGGAGTCGTCTTGAGACCATTTATACAATTCTAACGTTATCTCAGCAAGGCATACGTAAAACCCATATTATGTACCGTGCGAATCTAAGCCATCAGCAACTAGTGAAATACCTTGAAGTGTTAACCACTAAAAACTTGTTAGCTGAAAAAGAGGGTTTATTTGTAACAACTAATCAAGGCCTAGCGTTTATTGACAAATTTCAAGAAATCCAGAATATTATGGACGAGAATTGGCAACACGCGTCCTCAAGTTCTAACTTAGCGTAATCCCCGCTAAATGTTGCTTGAAAAGTAATATGGTAACGTGTTTTAATAGCGTGATTCTTAGTTAATGATCACGAGCAATCGATATCCCTAGATGTTACGTTGTGAAAAAAGGTAATTTTCGTTAAAGAACGAGAGTGTACATGATTAAGTAGATCCCAATGCCTATGAGTAAGACGCTACTGATTTTTTGAAACCAGGGCATTGCCCGCATAATCCGGGAGAGAAGATAATCCTTCGTTTTCGCGAGGAGTATCGTGGTGAGGATAATGGGTATTCCCATCCCTGCAGAGTAAACCAGAAAGGTTACGATGCCAGCAATCACGCCTCCAGCTGTGATAGCGTAAAAGAGCGTGGAGAAAAAGATGGGAGCTGAGCATCCTAATGTCGCTAAACCATAGGCGATACCATAGAGAAAGATGCCAAGTATGCCTTTTTGATTCGGCGCCCGAGTGATTGTAAAAAGTGAAGGAAATTTGATTTCAGTTAGTAAGCTGATGCCCATTATAATCGCAAGGCTGCCAGCAACGATCTCAAGGAGAGGGATATATTGTGTGATCACGCTTCCGACTAAAGCTACGCCGATGCCGATTATGGAGAAGACCGTCATCAATCCCAGGGAACACGCGAGGCCTCCTGTTAGTGTTCGTTTAACAGATGTTTGCCTCCCCATATAATAGGATATGTATCCAGGCAACATCGGGAATCCACAGGGTGAGAGAAGCGCCAACATACCTGCGACGAAAATTAGAGGTAACCCTGTGAGATTGATCGTGTTACCTGCAGCTGGATCACGGGGAAGATTCTCCTGTAGGTAAGGTGATAGTTCATCATGGATAGAGGCTGCTGGGATCACACCTGAATGTGTAAAGGCAATGCCTCCCTGCTGATTTATGATTGTAAGTTGAGGTATTATTGTTACATTATATATTTGCGCAACTTGGGCTTCAGGAGTATCCATAGCCCAGATCCATGTAGCTTCAGGGAATTCGTCACGAAATGTCTGGAATGTGTCAAGTGTAATTGAAGGATCCATATTTATGGTCATGATCACGAGCTGTTCGTGGATGCTTTGATTCGACCATAGCTCAAGAAGGTGAGGAATCTGTTCTCGACAGCCTAAACACATCGGTGACATAAAGTCGATGATGACCACTTTATCTCTGAATTCATCTAAGGTAAATGAAGTGCCCTCGGTATTGGTTAAAGTGAAGTTTGGGGCTATTATCTGATTGCCTGAGGAACTATTACCTCCCATGGTGGAGAAGTAGCTGGCTCCAAGTAAAACAATAATGATTCCGACAACGAGAGCTAGCCCAATAAAGGTTTTCCGTCGGGACACACGCGATGTACCAGAGATCTGGCGTTTCAAAAGAAGAACTGAAAGGCAGGCAGACCCGAGAAGAATCATAGGATTGCCTAAGGGTCCAATCCACTGACTTAGTTCGGTAGGTATGAGCCCAGTACCGATGCTCCCCGAGCAAGAGAATAATTGGTCTGATGGATTTGGTTGCGTAGTTTCCATTATCGTGATCGTGTGGGCGCTGTGAGAGTAGGTGAAGTACAGTGTGGTACAGGTGTCATTCTGGGTTTTTTGGAACGGAAGAGGAGAGTCATCGAGATAAACTGAGAGTCCTTCACTGTCGAAGACGCGGGGAAGGGTCAACTGACAGTAGCCTTCAGTCTTGGTGTCGCCTTCAACGTTAAAAATCAATGCAGCGCCTTGTTGGTGGTACTGAACGGTCGATAATTGGGAATTGGTTTGAATGGTAATATACACGGTTTGATTGTTAATGTTTACCGGAATGTGCTCGAAAGCTTGGATGGATAGCATCGTGGAATCTATGGCTGTAAGCCCTGCTGCATCGTTTACTGTAAGAGCGATGGTATAATTGCCTGGAACGGTGTAGTTATGAGATGTATTGACACCTGACGCGGTTTGACCATCGCCAAAGTTCCAGGTGTACTGAGTAATACCCACATTATCGGTGGATGCTGAAGCCGATACGGCGATTGGGGTTCCGACAATTAGGGGCGATTCTATCGTAATGACGGGTACGGGTTTGGTTACATCTTGGACGGTGATTTCGAGGGTATCCACGGCAAATTGGCCTTGCGTATCGGTAACGGTAAGAGTGACTGAGTAGTGACCGGGTGTAGAAAATGTATAGTTAACTGTCTGCCCAATGAGCGTCTGGGGGACTTTATCGTCGAAAGTCCATGTATAGGTGCTAAGGTCTGGATCGTTCCACGATGCGGAGCCGTTCAGCGTGACTTCGAGGTCTTCGTTGACGATTTGATCGGGTCCCGCATTAGCAATAATTTCCGAGGAAGGCAGTACGGTTATTATCAGCGCATCTGTTGCCCAGTTCCCGGTCGCGTCGGTAACATTGAGACTTATTGTATAGTTACCCAGTGTCTGAAAGGGATACGTGATTGATACCCCTGTGAGGGTTTGGGGGGTTTCGTCGTGGAAGGTCCAGGTATAGCTGGTCACGCCCACGTTGTCGGTCGATGCGGATCCATCCAAGACGGCCTGGCTTCCTACATGAAGTGTCTGCCCACTTCCTGCAACAGCCGTGGGTGGCGTGACATCGGTCACTGTGACGACGACCGTATCAGTATCTGTATTCCCTATCGCGTCTGTAACGTTTAATGTCACGATATAGCTGGATGGCGTCTGGAAAATGTATGTAGGCTGCATGCCTGTGAGAGTTTGGGGGGTTTCGTCGTGGAAGGTCCAGGTATAGCTGGTCACGCCCACGTTGTCAGTCGATGCGGAGCCGTTCAGCGTGACTTCGAGGTCTTCGTTGACGATTTGATCGGGTCCCGCATTAGCAACAGGAGGCGTTTCATCAGAAACTATGAGTTGGCTGACCTCATTGATGAGAGTTGAGGCTTCCACAGTTCCAACATGACGATAGTGAATATATCCGTCTGCATCAATAATGTATAACGTGGGATATGCTGTAATATTATATCTGCCACGTAACCCTGCCGTATCCTTTGCCACAATCCACGGAATCTGATATTGATCTCTAAATTGCCGTAAAATAGCGTTCGTGTCGTCGTTTTCCACACTGATTGAGAGAATCTCTATCTGGGTGTCGTATTCATTTTGAAGTGCTTTCAAGTGGGGAATCTCGTCGATGCATCGTCCACACCATGATGTAAAAAATTCAGCGATAACTACTCGACCACGGAAATCAGAGAGACTAAAAGCATTTCCATCGATATCAGTTAAGCCAAACTCTGGTGCGAGAGATAACCCAAAAACCACAGAGCCAGTTCCGAACACTATCACCAATAATAATCCAAGAGCGGGCAGAGACCAATGGGTCACGTGTCGAAGCGGACGCCAAGCCTTTTTTCCCCTAGACAGCTTGGAACTCGAAGGAGACATAGAGTGCAAAACTATTTTCTGAAATTCATTTGAATGTTATGAAAGGGTAATATCTATCGGAAATCAAAATAGTCTCTAGTGATAGCCACTGTAGGCTTCGAAACGCGAGGCTTTAGATGATATTATACTAAAGATAACCCAGCTTTTGCAGTCGGGCTTTCATCTCTTCTTCCTCGTCACGGGTATACGCTGTTTGATCAGCATCTGGCGTTACACTTTTTTGCGTTTGCATCTCAACGTATTTCGGGGGCTTTCCTAAAACACTGTCAGATTCAAATAATTCTTGCAGTACTTGGCCATCCAAATTCATTGGAATAGAGAGTTGTAATGTGTGTAGGATCGTTGGTGCAATATCCGCAACATGTGCGGTTTTACGATCAGGATTTGGTGAGATGTCATTGCCCGCAGCGATTAATATTCCATTACGAATGTGACCGCCTTTTAGAGAAGGGTAGGACCGAGGTTTTTCATAAAAACTTGAAGAATTAATGTCCGCAGCCATATTTTCAGCCATTTCGAGGATAATATCCGGCGCCCCTTCAATATAAGGTCCTGAATAGATTTCATCCGACGTCCAAGCGTGTCGGATAACTGTTTCATTTAGGTTTAGCTGATCTACAATTCTCTTTCGCAAACTTTGTTTGACTTTCTCATTGACGCGGGATCGATCCGTTAATCGTAACAAGACGTCTATTCTTGAATTTTCATCGCAGAGAAATATCGGTGAATGCTGTTTATCCACAATATCTCGTAATGAAAGTCGTGTACTCTTTCGCCCTGTGATCTTCTGATAAAGATTCTTAATGCTGGACGGAAGCTTCACGGGATATTGCTCCAGAAGTCGTAAAAACAGATTGACTAAGGCTAATTCTGCACTGCTTCGTGGAGTGGTTTTAAGTCGGAGTAATCGTTGTTCTCGAAAGAATGCGGGAATAGGATACACTCGCTTAAATATTTTTGAGCCATGATCGGACGTGATGAAGACTCGATCTTTACGCAAATCGACGAGATTCAATAACTGTCCCACAGCGGTATCAACAATTCTGTAAACGTCGTTAACCATCCGTCTTCGGGTCGGATATAGATGAAAGACGCTGTCAGTGACCATGAATACAACAAACAACAATTCCCACTCAAATTGCTTGGCCATATCAAGGGTGAATTGAGTTTGTTTCTTCACAATCTCATGATACCGTTCAAGATCTGGATTTCCCAGTTCGTGGTGAAAACTCGCGATTCTATCAAGTGAATGTTCCTTAATGTATGTATTTATCCGTGCAGGCTCTGCAAGTTTACTCTCATCGTTAAGTATTGCCCAATCAAAACACGCCATTACCCCATTTATTTTCTGGGGGGGCCAAGTGAAAGGGAGATTGATGATTACCGACGTTTTCCCCTGCTTGTCTAAATAATCCCAGAGACATCGGGCTCTGTTGTCTTGTGACGACACTACTTTAATTGTAGGATAATCATATTTCAAAAAACCAAATATTCCATGTTTGCCAGGTTTTTGGCCCGTGGTCATCGAAGTCCAGGCGACAGGAGTATTTGACGGAATCGTTGACTTAAGATGATAACTTGTTCCTTTAGTCATGATGCGGGCAAGATTGGGTAGGTGTCCCTTCTTCACTAAGGGATCAATGGTATTGAAGGAGGCTCCATCTAAGCCAATGACAAGTGCTCTCTCGACGCTCATCTCGCTTACCCTATTCCTGTTACTACGCGCGCGCTCTGTCATATTAAGTTCTGGACTCATCAATCTTGTGTTTTTGAAGCGTTAGAAGCATAGTGATACTCTACATTTGTGCAACGATTTTCTTCAGTCCTTGGACTTTAGCCCAGATGAGAGGTCGATACATTGTATAGGTGGCTTCTTGATCGATGACAAGGATCAGCCATTCATGACTCAGGATATCTCGAAGGTCATATATTTTATCTAAGAGATTTGTGCGTGCATCTATTAGTTCGATCC
>JAOZHK010000057.1 GCA_026014905.1 Candidatus Bathyarchaeota archaeon | reverse complement strand
CTTGACGGTCGTAAATATGATATCGCGTGCTGTCAAATTGATATTGGTAACGCAATGACCGAACGCGCCTCTCGCATTTCCCGGGGCGTCCTTCAAGCCGACGGCTTAATCAAAGCGGAACCGATGATGAATGTGTGCGAAGTCGTGAACGCTGTTCTGTTTATGGCCAGTCTGCCTCTTGATGCCAACGTCCAGTTCCTGACGATTATGGCGACCAAAATGCCGTATATCGGCCGCGGGTGACGCGTCGTAACTCTTTATGGCTAACTCAGATTCCGACCATAGTCGCTGCGGGCTGTAAGGCTGGGGCTACTGGTTTCGTGATTTGCTTTCAATGTAAATGAGATTAAGAACCTTTTTATGATACATCGAATGTGATGAAGCCTTATTTTAATTCAGTATGTAAGGAGAAGCATTGTGTTATGATATCAGGATATCCTCGAACGAATGGGGGGATGGGTGCTCGAAACCATGTAGCCATCATTCCCACAGCGGGTTGTGCTAACGACTTTATTCAAAAGATTCGACAAAACATACCAGGCACTGTACCTATTCTCCACCATCAGGGGTGTGCTCAACTAAAGCCAGATTTGGAGCAAGTGACGCGAATCCTGATTGGGTTAGGCGTCAATCCCAATGTCGCCGCTGTGTTAGTGGTTAGTCTTGGCTGTGAGTCCGTGTCACCGCAGGAGGTGGTTGACGGCATCGCCGCATCGGGGAAGCCTGTTGCCCTCCTGTCCCTGCAAGAAGAGGGGGGTTTTACGAAAGCTTTACGGAAAGGCATCAACGTGGCTAAGCGAATGTGTGCTGAGGCTAATGCGCAGAAGCGTACAGTCTTCTCTTTGGAGGACGTGGTGTTAGGTATCAAGTGCGGCGGGTCAGATACCACGTCCGGTCTTGTATCGAATCCTGTTGTTGGCTTCGTGGTTGATAAGGTGGTTGACGCTGGCGGAACCGTTATTTTTGGTGAAACGACCGAGATCATCGGGGCGGAGCACATTCTGGCGAAGAGAGCAGTCAATCAACACGTTGCGAAGCGAGTTTATGAGGTTGCTGAGCGAATGGAGGCCAAGGCAAAAGCGATGGGCGTGGATATGAGAGGAAGTCAGCCAACTGGAGGGAACATTCGTGGCGGATTAACCTCGATTGAAGAGAAGTCCCTTGGAGCCATCGTGAAGGGGGGTTCAAGACCTCTTCAAGGCGTTCTCGAATATGGTGAACAACCATCAGGAAGGGGATTATACTTTATGGACAGCCCCGGTATGGAGATCGTTTACCTCACCGGTCCTGCAGCTGGCGGTGTCCAAGTGTTACTTTTCTCTACGGGATTAGGGGCGCCTCAAGGATTCCCTCTGTATCCCGTAGTCAAGGTTTGTGGAAATGAGCGAACGGGAAGCCACTTGGCAGAGCACATTGATGTTGATGTGAGCCCTATTCTTCGAGGTGAGGAAACCCTTGAAGAGGCCGGGAACCGGTTGTTCGCAGAGTTGGTGGATGTCATTTCAGGGAAGAAGACAAAGGCAGAGGCTCTTGGCCTTGACGGCACAGTGGATATTTACACGTGGGGATCGTTTATCTGAGGAATGTGCATGGATATACATCGAGCAATGATCGTAAATACCGCGGACAATGTTGCAACAGCCTTATCTGACCTCGCTGCGGGTGATCAGGTCACAATGATGGGCATGGGGAACCCGGGGGGCATCAAGGCGAGTCAACCTATACCCTTCGGTCATAAAATCGCCCTCATCTCAATTGCAGAGGGTGAAACCATCGTGAAATATGGTGAAGTGATTGGACGAGCGACGCAACGAATAATGCAGGGTGATCATGTTCACATTCATAATGTTGAAAGCTTGAGGGGAAGAGGCGACGTCCACGAATAAAGATCTAGACACGCGCGTCTAATATCTCACAATACCTTTGTTCCCATGACTGGGCTTAGTACTTCTCCAACCTATCAATAAAAATTCGGGCTTGTTCAATACCCTTTTCCCAGAAAGCATCCGATGTGATATCAAACTCCAACTCCGCTCCAAGCTCCAGTGGAGCCTTACTTGAACCTGCAGCTAAAAATTGTTTAATCTTCGGTACAAACGTGGACTTATCTTCGGTATAGAGTTTGTACAGCGCGAAGACGAAGAGCTGCGCAAAGACGTACGGGTAATTGTAGAAACGATAATTGGCCATATAATAATGTGGTTTCATGGTCCATTCCCACTTCATCTCGTCCAGCCACTCAACCGCGTCTCCATAGATGCTGTTCCGTGCGGTCACCCAGTGTTGAGCGATTGTCTCCCCATTCAAATACGTTCCGCGCTGGATCGCCTTATATAACGCCTGCTCAAAGACGACTCGAGCTGAGACTTGATACGCGGCCATGCCAAACTCATCAAGGATCGTCGTGAGGATGATTTGTCTTTCCACTTGCGTCGATGCATTCGATAAGAGCTTCTCGGTTAAGAGTAGCTCACTAAAAATGCTACCAATTTCCGCGAGGCAGCTGCCTGTTTCACAATTACTGGCGGTTTGAGCTCGGGAGTACAGATACGTATGTATCGCATGCCCCATCTCATGAGCTAAGGTATAGACGTCACTAAGTGTTCCATGAAAACTCTGGAGGATAAACGCGGTTTTTCCCGATAGCCATGATGCGCAGAACGCACCCGATTCCTTACCCTTCCGAACCACACTATCAATCCGTTGCGCGGCGAACATCTCTTCAACCCAGCCACCGATCGTTGAATCAAATTCTTGATACATATCCACAATGAGGCGTCGCGCATCATCCCATGTATAAATATGCTGCACCTGTACGGGGAGGGGCGCGATGATATCATAATTTGCTAGTTTGTCCAGACCCATGATGCGGGCTTTCATATGGAGGTAGCGTTGGTACAAGGGGACATGTTTTTGAATCATTGCGAGGAGGCTGTCGATTGCGGACTGCTCGACATCGTTCGCGATCAAACTCTGGGACATGACCGTTGGGTATTGACGCATCAGACTCATTTGAATATGGTCCGAGCAGACGGCGCGAAGTGCACTCGCCCAGATGATCGCATCCTCGCCCAGGTCACGATACACAATTTGGTTCGTGCGTTTCCGCAATTCACGATCATCACTATGATAAAACTTGATGATGGCGCCATAGGGAAGCGTGGTAATCTGCCCATCCACCTCAATCGTAAATGTGCGGGTGGAGAGCCAGTCACTCTGGAGGAGTTCCCAGGCACTGATGCCTTGAGTATCTTTGAGGAGAATTAATCGTTCTTCGGTCTCTGAGAGTAGATATGATGACCGTTGTAAGAGGCGTTCCAGATAATGTCGATACGTAGCAAGAACTGGATGCGTAAGCAAACTGGGATTTTTGGCGAGTAGTTGCCCGATTTCGATTGGGAGAAAAGCTAGTGCTTGACGGGCGTGCATAGTTTCTTGACGCTCAGTTTCGTGGAGGTGCTGGGCTACCGGGTCAGTGGAGTCCGCGGCATATCGGAGTCGACAATAGAGTCGGGTGCCACCATGCTGAATCGTGTAGGCATCTTTCTGTACTAACAGAGTATATAGCTGAGATGCACCAAATGTAGCAATAACATTGTGGTATTGTTCATGTATGACTTTAGCATCCTGAACCATGGTCTTCAGTTGCTGTTGAATCTGTGCGATATCAGGACTGGTGACGAGAGGAGAAAGATTCCATTCAGCTGCGCTTGACATAATAGTTCTCCTTGTCATAAATCGTTTATCCGATTTAAAGCTTAATTCAACACGTGTATGTTTGAAGCCTTCAATCCCTGTTCTACTCTTAGACTCAATACGGCTAGAGCTACGGCTAGAGCTCTCTGACGACTAACGAACTAGGGCGCCCGTTCGCTCTATGAGTTAGCTAATTAAGACATTCATCTAAAGAGTTCTGGATTTGGCATTCCAGTATGTTACCCGACGCATCTAATATCCGGTAGTTATCCTCACTCGTTTTTTTGACAATTAAGCGCGGATAATCAAATTGTAATCGTTGGAGAAAATCAATAATGATCTGAGCAGGCACATAGTCGATGAAAAAAACGTGATCATCTAAGCTAACAGTGACATTACCCTGCAAACTTATGGGTATTTCATGTGTGGTGAAGATCTCATCGAGAATCGTCGCATTCTCGTCAAACTCTTCGATGACAATTGTAAATTCACCTAGTTGACTCAATTGACGTTCCAACGAAAGTTCGTAGAAACGAAAACAGGATTCACAACCCTGACCGTATATGGTGATACGCGTGATAGAATTCCGTTGAA
>JAOZHK010000045.1 GCA_026014905.1 Candidatus Bathyarchaeota archaeon | reverse complement strand
TGGTGGGTCGGGAGGGATTTGAACCCCCGGCCTCCTGGGCCCAAGCCAGGAATCATAGACCAATGTATCCGCGTTAACCTATTGTGTAAAGCTCTAGACTACCGACCCGATTGGATGGATGATATTGATGCAAGTATTTAAGAGTTAAGAATTGATTTCCATCGTCTCTGGATACCGAAATATACTAATACGCGGGCGGGATATGCTGTGCAGTGAAGTGATGGATGGCATGAAATTTGGCATGAACATTTCGGGAGTGTTTCCACACGCCAAGAATTTTCCACTGAGTTTATTCATTGATATTGGTGTTCTTTCTGAAGATCTTGGTTATGATGGCTATTTTATTCCGGATCATTATAATCTCCCTCGATCCGATGATTGCGCTGAACCCTTCACGACGCTCGCGTACATTGCTGCGAAAACAAAGACGTTGAAGCTTGGCACGATCGTCAATCCTGTACCACGATACTTTCCACCGCAACTCGCGAAAGTGATTGCTCATCTTGATCATCTGTCAAATGGACGCGTCATTCCGGGTTTCGGTGCGGGCTGGAACCCAAATGAATTTTATACATATAATCCTGAGCAGGTCTGGTATTCTCCTCGAGAACGGGTGCGTCGCACGATTGAGGGTACGCGGTTAATCATTAAACTCTGGACTGAGAAGAATGTAACCTTTAATGGTGAATACTACTCGGTGAAAAACGCGATTCTGGAGCCAAAACCGCTTCAACAACCGTATCCTCCGGTCTGGTCGGGAGGATCGGGTGAATACATGTTGCGGATGACAGCCAAATACTTCGACGGATGGATGCCATCCAACTGGCGATGGACGAATGCAGGTGATGTGACTGCGGCAAATTATAAACAGCAGATGAAAAAGTTGAAAGGATACTTGAAGAAGTATGGACGTGATTCAAACACCTTCACTTTTGGGATGCAGGGTGGTGTCACAGATTCGGTTGATCTTGTTGAAGCCTATGTTAATGCGGGATGCAATTATTATATCGCCTTCATTGGTGACCAAACGCCTGGTCGTGGATATCCCTTCAGTTTTATGCCTGATCAGTATCTTAATCTGGCTCGTCAATTTGCGAATGATGTTATGACGGTGTTTATTTAAACTGACTCCAAGCTACGTGTTATGAAAGGGGTTAGGGCTCAGGGCGCATTATTGTGAATCAGGCGGAACAGAAATACTTCGTCTTAGATACCTCAGCCTTCATTATGGGATATGATCCTTCGGTCATTCATGCTCACCAAGTAACGACTCCTGCCGTTGAAGCGGAGTTAATATCGAACGCCGTGATTCGACTCCGGTTACAACTAGCTCGAGAAACAAACAAACTCGAGTTTCGGACTGCATCTCCGCAAGTCATGGAACAGATTATTGAAACTATTCAACAAACGGGAGATGCAGGACGATTGTCTGATGTCGACGTCGAGCTCTTAGCTGTCGCACTGGAATTACAAGAACAGGGACATTCAGTCGTCATCGTTAGTGACGACTATTCGATACAAAACGTGGCGAACCAGCTGAAAATAACTTATACATCATTATCAACTTTGGGAATTCGCTATCAGTTTCAGTGGATCAACTATTGTCCTGGATGCTACCGTAAATACCCCGCTAGTACGACAACGCCACTTTGTGATTATTGCGGGACACGGTTAAAGAAAAAACCTTTGAAGAAAGAAGGCGCATCGAGAAAAGCGCTGTGATCTTACCTTGGTCAAAGCGTGTATGTTGGCTTCAGAACTCATAGAGATCTTCATTGATCCGAACTCTTCCATTCTTCATCAGCCACCTTGATGTATGAAGCCTGGGATTTATCAATCATTCGTCTATCTTGGTGTGTAACTGCTCGATGACTGCTGCGACGATAATGGGAAACAGGATAGTCGCGTCACCGATTACATCAGCAACATTATTGGTTGTCTGGATTTTTTTCCAAGAGATAGCTTCTGAAAGTGGCGCACCGCTGAAACTCCCAGTCTCTGGACGATCCATCGTCACTTGTATCGCTGCATCAACACCATCCCGGAGAATATTTACGCCTAACACATGATGTTTCGGTACCCCGCCTCCTAGAATTATGGCTCCAACTTTCTCTGCGTCATACACAATATCAGATAGCCGATGTAGATCTGAAATCGGATCAAGTTCGAGAGGAGTCGTTTGATCATGCATCCAAAGATGGAGCCCAATCATGGAATCAAGGATTCCCGGTACAAAGACGGGAACATTATTTCGCGTTGCAGCATGGAGGAAAGAGGTGTCATCTGTCAAGGATTCCCCAAGTTTGGAGAATAAGTGACTCGGACTGATACGCGTAATGCCAGAGTCAGATATAGACGCGAGGACTCGACGCATCATGCGCTCTAATGCCTCGAAACCTTCTTGCTCAAACAAAATGTCGCCGGCTCGACCAATCCCTTGAACCCGTAAGGAATAGTCATCACAGGATTGTACAGCATGTCGTCCAGGATAACCTAGGGCTTCTATGATGTCGTGAACGACATTCGCTCCACTCGAAATAATAACATCAATAATCTGTTGTTCTATGAGGAGTCGAATGATATCGCGTAAGCCACCGGGAACCATGGGTCCTGCCATGGTAAAGAATACCGTGTACGAAGGATCCTGCGCCATTTCAAGCATGACTGCGACGGCTCGGGCGATCCGACCGGCACCTAGAACTCCTGCTTGTTTCATCTCTTGAACGAGTTGACCCACAGTCATTGAGGAACGAATATTCATCTGGTGAACGTTATGCACCAATCTCGACTCCATGGATGTGAACAAGAAGTTTAATACTCATCTGTCCTTATTAAAGGAAATTCGTTACGATACAGCGTGACAACTGTGAGATTAAGTGATCTAACTGCAGGAATGAATCCTACTGAATTGTTGTATCTCTTCAATTCATATCAGCGAAAATGTGAATCACAGGTACTTAAAGTAGCCCAAGAAAAAAAACGGCGAATCTATCTCATCCTTGACCAAACTATTTTTCATCCAAAAGGAGGTGGGCAACCCTCGGATCAAGGAATCTTACGGTCACCTGCCTGCACAATTGATATTCGAAAAGCGATGTTTGGGAAAGGCATTATCATTCACTATGGTAAAATTCTACAGGGAACAATGGATAATGGTTCCATAATTGGAGAAATTGATTGGTCGAGACGGTATCAATTTATGAAGCGACATACCGCTGGCCACCTCTTGGATCACTGCCTAACATATATCACAGGGACCGCAGTTATTACTACAGATTCTTGGCTGGGCGACGAATGCTATGTAGGTTATAAAGGAAATGCCCCCTCGGGTGGACAGCTCGAACAAGCCGTTCAGATGGCGAATGAGTGGATTCGCCAAGGTCGACCTGTAATTATTGAAACCGTCAGTGCACAAGAATTATTTCGTCGAGCACCTGATGCGCCCAATATTTATCGCCTTCCGGATCTTGAGACGTATCGTATTGTAACAATTCAAGGTTGCACTACAATCCCGTGTGCTGGAACGCATCTTCGGGACATCCATGAGATCGAACGCGTTGCAGTTTCTAAGATTGAGCAACGGGATCTCGCTTATCGTGTTTATTATGATGTGCACAGGGGCGACCAGAAGATAAAATAAAACTTTTAATTACTCTACATATACAATTGTCCTATTATGATGGGGCGAGCCTGCCCCACAATCATTCTTAATCAATATCGAGTTATAGAGGATTAGCCATGAGTCGAAGAAGACCAAGAAGTGTGTCAGTTCCATTACACCAGGTTGAACCATTAATCTGGGAAATCCCTAAAGACTTTAAGCCCTCAATGCGTGTTCCAGGCCGGGTGTATGCCCCTCAGTCATTAATTACAAAAATGTCTCAAGACCGTACTCTTGTTCAGTGTACGAATGTTGCTGCGCTTCCAGGTATTCAAAAATATGCTCTCACATTGCCCGATGGCCATGAAGGCTATGGTTTTCCGATTGGCGGTGTCGCAGCTTTTGATAGCGAAACGGGAGTAATATCGCCAGGGGGAGTTGGTTATGACATCAATTGCGGTGTCAGACTGTTGAGGACAAATTTATTGTGGCGCGATGTTGAATCTAAACTACCCCAAATTTTAGAACAATTGTTCCGACTTATTCCTTCAGGATTAGGAAGCCGCGGACGTCTACGACTCTCAGAAACTGAAGTAACACATATTGCTCAGGAAGGTGTTGCTTGGGCGCTTACCAATGATTATGGATGGGCTGAAGACGCTGAACACTGTGAAGCTAATGGGTGTCTAACCGTCGCGGACCCATCAAAGATCTCTCAACGGGCAATCCGACGGGGACAGCCTCAAGTCGGTTCCCTTGGATCAGGAAACCATTTCCTTGAAGTCCAAGTCGTTGATGAAATCTACGATGCACGTGCAGCAAAGATAGTTGGATTAACCGAGAAAGATCAAGTGACAGTGATGATTCATACTGGAAGCCGTGGTTTTGGGCATCAAATCTGTTCAGACTATCTTCGTATTATGGAGCATGCAGCACGTAAATATAATATCGTATTGCCTGATCGGGAACTCGCATGTGCTCCGGCGAATTCTCGTGAGGCTTCTGATTATCATGCGGCAATGGCTTGTGCCGCGAATTATGCATGGACCAATCGCCAATTGATCACTCATTGGACTCGGCAAGCGTTTGCTCAGGTCTTTAAGACTTCGGCGGAAAATCTCGATTTGGCGGTGATTTATGATGTTGCTCACAACATTGCGAAACGAGAAGAACATACGATTAATGGAAGTCGAAAAGCTGTGTATGTGCATCGTAAAGGTGCAACTCGAGCCTTCCCGCCTGATCATGCGGAAATTCCATCGAATTATAAAAAGTTGGGACAGCCAGTAATCATTCCTGGCAGCATGGGTACGGCGTCCTATCTGTTAGCAGGCGGGCATAATGCTATGGACTTAACGTTTGGCTCCACGGCTCATGGTGCAGGACGTACTATGAGTCGGTCAGCGGCTAAACGTCAATTTTGGGGGAAAGATGTAGCTCGGAATCTGAAACAACGAGGGATCCTCGTTCGCGCAGCAAGTATGCGAGTATTGGCTGAAGAAGCTGATGGGGCGTATAAAAATATTGATGTTGTGGCGAAAACAAGTCATGATCTCGGAATCGCGACTCTCGTGACACGGCTAGCGCCTCGTGGTGTAACAAAAGGATAATGTATCAATAAAGAAGTTCCCCTTTTTGATGAGTATATTTGATTTATAATTGTCCAGTGATTTCCTGTTGGAGCAGATGACAGAAGCGTGATGCGTTGTAGAATAGGTGTTCACTAGACTTGTCCTGTAGTTGCTGTATCTGTTTATAGCGGCTGGGAAGCCAGTGAGTTTGGAGATATGATAATTCAGCGGTCAGATTGGGGTCAGAGTTATGATCCATGAAGTATTGCATGATACCTAATAGTCCAAACCGTCGACTCGGTTTAAAATGATTATGATAATCATCGAGGATCTGTGAGTAAAAGAAATTCATCCGTTGTAACCGAGTTTCGGCAATCGTAACTCCAGTTGCTGTAACAATTTTCTCCATGAAACTTCGCTTACGGCTGATCCAAGAGGCAATAGTTGGAATGTACTCTGATAAGTCTGCATGTCCGCTCTTTTTTATTGCATAATGGGTTCGGATTTGGATATTACGGTAAAAAGCCGTGAGTCCGATATTCGAATCTAAAGTGTCGGCTTCATATAAAATCTGTTTTTCAAGATACTGTTCATCGTGATCGCTGTCATGATCGGGTTTCAGATGACTTTCGATAATGGTGCTGATGAAGTGACAGAACGCCTGATTAAAGCCATAAGTTTCTAGGAGGTGTTTGGCGACAATGGCGCCCGAGTGGTTATGGAGGGTCTGAAAGAGATCATATTGACGATACAGCGAGGTAACAATATTCTCTTTCTGAGGCAGTAAAAGTTCGTTATGCCAAAAGCCGTTGGCGTCTAATGCACGTTGACCTTTCGGGTCGAGTATGATCTCTCCATCATAACGTTTAGTGATATCATGAAGGATCGCGGCGAAGTCTAAAGCTGTCAGATTTGCATCTTCCTTCACTCCAAGTGTGTGACTTAAAGCTTGGACGCGTTGAGTGTGATTGAAGTAGTAATTGCGCCAGGAGAACCCGACCCAACGTTCATGCCACAACAAAAACGTAGCTTGAACCAGTTGAGCTAGGTCCTGAAGTATAGTTCGATGATCAGGCTTGGCTTTCATAGAAGCATCTACTTCTAGGTGGGGTATCATCAGTCCCTGATTTTTAAAAGTTTGGGTATGAACCCTGTTGATCCGATATAATCCCCTCGCACAATGACCGCTCCACGTATAATGGGAAGGGATTTCGCGAAGTTGATGCCTGTTTCCACGGATTGTTGAATATCTCGTCCACGCACGGTGTTGCAGACGGCAGTTGCAGCAGCGTCAGCTATCGCAGCGTTCTCTGCAAAAACTGTTGCAGCATCCGCTTTCCCAAAACTGAACGCGTGACCTACAGTCCCGGAGCTTGTTCCCACTCCAATGGGACAATCGGAAGGTAAAATCTGGAACCCCATCTGTGAAGAAATTGGGGCAGTTCCTGCATATAACCCGATATTGAAAGGTTTCTGTGTTGTGTGTACGAAGATTTCACCGCCATTTTCAACCGCAGCAACCGTGACATCGTTTTCAAGCATCGATTCTACAGCAAAATCCGCTAGGACTCCAGCGACAGCAGCCATAGGTCCGATACCTAGGGGTTCAGTGACATAGTGCATGCTATCGACAACCCGAGGTACATCTCCATTTAGTTTCACAGGGTGTAAGGCGTGGAGAACCTGCGGATGTGTGGAAATATAACTTTCAAGTTGCTGACGATGAAACTGGATCGCAGCGAATGCCGCATCTATCGCTTGACGTCTATCACTATAGCAGCGAACGATAGATTCTTTAATGTCTTTACGGACTTTCAAAAACGATTTTCCCATTAGATCTCCACAATAAAGAAGAGCTTATAAC
>JAOZHK010000039.1 GCA_026014905.1 Candidatus Bathyarchaeota archaeon | reverse complement strand
AGCTCATAACGGGTTTTCTTCCAATATAGACGACGTTTTGGTCTTCAGACATTATCAGTTCTCCTTTTAGGTCTCTCTTGAATACTGCGCTCTACTAATAAATGTCTTGTTGTTTTAAAGCCGAGTGCGCGCGCTATTAATGAAAATCGGGATCTACAATACGTCAAGATCTGGTTGGAGAAAAAGACTAATGATTTAAATAAAATTTTAGAGAATGATAGAATTGAGCTGGCAACACCTGTGTATATAATGATTAACCAGATAAGCGATGTAGCAAAGCATTTTCCTGTAGAACGTAGAGCCGATAAAAGCGTTAAAATTAACTCTTGTCACTCCTTTAAAGGAGGTGAATTATTATTAACAAGTCGAACCATCTATCAAGTTAGCTTAAATCTTTGAAGCTTCCCAAAGCTCCTTTCTTAATAGGTCTCGGACTGCTATCCGAATAGCCGCACTTCTACTTTGATACATTCTAGCTCTGACTAACTCGTCCAGTCCTTCAACCTGTACCTCTGGAATCTTCACTGAAATCAACTTCAAACATTCACCCTGAATTCTCGTACAATCCAGTGTAGAACTTCTATTCTTAGAATGTGATTCAAGAGCAAGCTAGCGCGCGCGCTGATGCGGGATGAAGTGTTGGCGGAATGGTGTGAAGATGAAAAGGGCTTCTCCTTTCATGTTTACTGTCATGTCAGTGGCGGACTGGTTATTGGAGGAGCTGGTTGGAGGGCATCCATCTTTAGACGTGAAATGCCTCTTGTGCTTGAGGCCATTCGTTACGGTGACACAGAGTTCTTCACCGTCAATCCAGATTTAGATGATGCAGCTGTTATCGTTCACTTTCAGTCTTCTAAAGAAAAATTTAATTAATTAATTAATAAACAATAGAATAATAAATTAAATACGTTCCTCGCGTGCGGTATGATAATTCGCCCTGAATCGAACAAACGCCTGCTACTTCTTGAAGTTTAGCGCACGCGCATGTGTTAATGCTAGCTAGCTTGTAGATTCTCTTTAAAATATCTGAGATAAGACCCTTCAATAAGTAGGTTGTAGTTTCGTGGACTTAAATGACACATTGGGATAACTTTAATTTTATCCATAAGCATGAAGGATAAGCCATGGACATACACGTTATTTTAGCGTATTTTTCATTATCTATTTTATAAAGCGCGCGAATTCATTTTTTACAGCTAGCTAGACGCGCACGATAGCTAGTTCCAGCTTGTGAGTTTCCAGTTGTTTCTGATCCCGATGATAATAAATGGGTAGACCATGATCCATGAGATAGAAAATAACCATCCGTACAAGTTGTGAAATGTCCAGACCTCGCCGCCATTCAGTGAAATAATGAATACAGTAACCACCCTTAATATGTTGATCAGATATGTAATTACTGCACCAATAACGAAATAGAGTGCCCTTTGCTTCCAAGGAATCACTGTTTTCTTGAAAAAGAGTAGGATTGTCACGGTATAAATTAGCAGACTCTCAACTCCCGCACAAGGCCAAGCAATTGAAAACATGCTATATTTTCCTCCTTGGGAATCCCATGCAAACAACGTAGGCAGTGAACCGTGAACCGGATCATTCGTGAACTGGATGTGTGTTTGGTATCCCATGAGATTTAGAACCTTTGCTGCAAGCGTAGCTGTTGTTGGTACAAGTACCTGCAATGGTGTGAACTGTCCATAGGGAAAAAGATCGTCCACCGCGTATATCACGCCGATACTCGTTAAAAAGAAAATTGAAAGCGAAAAATCCATTAGATTTTCGCTTCCATGTATCAATAAGATTATAAAAATAAAAAGAATTGTAAAAACTAGGTATTCCAGTGAAAGCGGTAATAACTCTGCCGCAGCAACGTTATTTTGAGTGGCTAAACCCGCAATTAGGGAATCTAATCCAAAATATTTAGAAAAAACCACGTAGATTATGGGTAGCATGAGAGAGATCGCTAAGGAAAATTTTCGTACGGGTTTAAGGATTGTGATTTGGTATTTTTGAATCCTTTCTTTATTAAATATTGTCTCCATAAACACTAACCATAAAAAGAATAGATAGAGCGTTCTGCCTTGATATGTAAATTGAAAGGAAAGGGGGTCAAGCGCGTACAGCATTAGAAATGTAAGAGTAAATGGAATAATCGGTAACAATTTCTTGAGAATAAGAGACGTTATTTTCAATTTATACACCTAGTAATTAGTTTAATGATCGGTTTGTGTTTCATTTCTGCCTCCATGTATACCCGGGAACTAACGAACATTTCTTTCTTGTCAGATATATTGGCAAGGCTATAACTGGCAAGATTAACCGTAGAACTAAAGAAGGAAATTCAAGTATAATAGCATAATGACTTCATTCTGCTGTCAAGCGTAACTTGTAACTCGTGGAGCTCGATTATGGAGCATTATGCCTTCAAAAGGCACAATACCATTAACTGCTAATCCACCCGTACTTGTAGCGTCTGTGAAACTATCATCGACAACGTGCCCAGTTGAATTCTAGGCTTTAGCAATAACTTTTACAAAAGTTGTAGATATGGCCAGCGCGCTACAGCATCCATCGCCAAGCTTAACGCAATCAATACTCTCGTTATATTCAATCGATTTCACATTTGGTTTGTAAACATTAAATAGCGCGCACTAATGCGTTTACTGACGAAATGGGCTAGCTCTCTATACTCCACAGGCTGTTGTTGTAGTCCATCAGTTAAAAATTTTTATCGAACATGCGTCATAAAAGCTATGTGATCTCTAATGAAAAGATTAAAAATTCCTTGTAGAGTATTCTGCTTGTTACTGGCATTAGTGTTAGTATCCGCCTTATCCAATGGAACAAAAATTGTGCCTGTTCGGGCTGATGTACCTGATGTGTTGTCAATAGCTCCTTGGACAAGTGGTGACGACACGATACTCAACATCACTATTCGCCATGCGAATCCTGCCAGCGTCCATTATATCGATCAAGTAGATATTGATGTGGCTGGTTCTGTCCAATCAATTACGCTTTCATCTCAGTCAATAGTAATCTTTACAATCCAACATAATCTTGGCGTAGTAACGGGTACGCCTAATGTGAGAGCTCGCGCACATTGTACAACTCATGGCTGGGGAAGTTATTCATCACCGATTGTTATTCCGGAGTTCTCCTTAATGCTTCTTCCCGTCCTCTTGGTCTCCCTTACCCTCGTGACAGTATTTGCGAGGTCAAAACTGCAAGCTCGAACTTGATCGTCTCACAAAAAAGGCGATTACAAGAGGTACAAAATAGCGTACTCAATCAATCCCGAAACAAAAGAGATTGACCAAAGGATAAAGGTAAGCCGCATCATACTTTTTTTTCCAACACACCGTCTAATGGAGCGTGCTCGGAGAACCCATGAAAAGGCAAAGTAGCCTCCCATCACTTCAGCAACTGTTCCAACACTCGCATGAACGATTGTGATCATTGCCAGAACATGGGTGGGTCGATCCATAATAAACGGTCTCAAACCCAGTATTGCTGGTCCCATGACAAGAAGAAACGAAAACAGGTTCAGTAATACCGCACAGAGCATCACATACCCGTGAATAGAAAAGCCGCGAACGGTTCGATGTTTCCTGAGATAGAAAAACCCCACCGAAAGTATGAGGACGATCAAGACTTGAAGCCCTAAATTAAATTGCTGTAACGAAACCAAGTCTTCTCATCACCAATGAATCGTGAGGGACATTCGCTCGTTATCTCACTGTGGGTTTCTTATTCAAAAACTTTCTTGATGCGCACTAGTCTAGCCTACGCGCGCGTAATGCTGATCTCTTGAATGCTAGCTTTGTAAATGCTGGATTTTCCAAAGCGCGCGCGTTCTTTGAAATTAATATTCCCTACTTACTTCTGAAATATGTTTTTCATTTCTCATGGCATACACTCCTCTGTATGATGCTGCAGCATACTGACAAGCCTTTTTTAATAATCGGTTCTAAGAATTGTAAATACGTCTTACCGTAACATAATCACTAAACATATCTCTTATCTTATAAGTGCAATGTAATGAGATATGCCTGATCGTCACAATAACATTAAATTCTGAGAGAACAAAGGCATTATCCAGTTAAATACATGGATTAAATAAAGACCATGTTTCGATTGGGGTGCGTCGGTTTGGGACTGGGGTGTTTATTGTGTGGCAAAGGATTCGAGACGAGACTCTTAATGCTATGTTAG
>JAOZHK010000033.1 GCA_026014905.1 Candidatus Bathyarchaeota archaeon | reverse complement strand
GCTACCAACATGTCTCTGACCGCTACTCGAATGGCTTCTGCCCGATTAGGATAAAAATTATCGTCCACGAGCTCGTCTAAATCGCTTATATATGTTTCTGGTAGATGTATGGTTATTAGTCTCATGTTAACCCCACCTCTATTGCTTGTATATGCTAATAGCGAGAAAAAGACATAGTAATTCGTATTTATATATAAATACGAAATAAATACGGA
This sequence comes from Candidatus Bathyarchaeota archaeon, assembly GCA_026014905.1. The sequence goes on along the minus strand of JAOZHK010000033.1, from coordinate 7,069 downwards.
TTGGTATTATATATTTAAGTCTATGGTATCACTATTATTGGTACTGTGAAAATATTACACCTTTCAAAGCAATTTTTTTATTGCCCGCTTTCAATCTTTACTACTTTAATAAAATAAATAAAAACTGATAAGAAACTGTACTATTCCTTAAGACACAAATCATTAAAACCTGAGAAAATAAGTCGCGTTCACTCAAAAGAGGTTCTACTTTGGCTTCCCCATTACGCGTTTATGCAGAAAATCACGGATGTACGGCAAACAAGTTCGATTTTGAGATCTTGTTAGCCCATTTAATCAAGAAAAAAACGGTGTTGGTCAGGAACCCGCAATTAGCAGATATTATTCTTGTTAACACGTGTGGCGTGAAAAAAGCAACAGAAAACCGACTACTTACTAAGTTAAGCTATTATAATCATTTAAATGGCAATCTAATCATTACAGGGTGTCTCCCCAAAATTAATTTACCAGCAGTCCGCAAAGCTGCACCTGATTTTTCAGCAATCCTCGATCCTCATAGCCTTCACCATTTGCCTGAAGCCATTACTCTAGCGCAAGATGGAGAAAAACATCAGATTTGGCTCTCTTCACAATCCATAAACAAGCTACAGAATCCCAGGCTTCATATCAACCCTCTCATCGAGATCATTTCAATTGCTGAAGGCTGTTTAGGTACATGCACGTATTGCTGTGTACGACACGCGAGAGGATCATTAGTCTCATATCCCATAAACCACATTCGTAAACGAATGGAACACGCGATAACAGATCAAATTCAGGAAATATGGTTAACCGCTCAAGACACAAGTGCATATGGCCTCGATCGTGCAGCAAGTCTTGTCGAGCTCCTCACACAACTGAGTCAAGTTCAAGGGCAGTTCTGGATCAGAGTGGGAATGATGAACCCCAATCACGTTTTTCCACTCTTACCTGAGCTGATTGACGTTTTTAAAAGCCCTAAAATATTCAAATTCATACACCTTCCTGTTCAAAGCGGGGATGATGATACACTCCAGATGATGAACCGCGAGTATACAGTAACTGAATTTAAACACGTTGTCACGTGTTTTCGCAAAACCTTTCCGTGTATAACCCTCGCAACAGACGTTATCTGTGGCTTTCCAGGAGAAACAGAAAAAGCTTTCAAAGAGACATGCAATCTTCTCCAAACGATAAATCCTGACGTAGTTAACATCTCAAAATTTTTTTCACGCCCCCATACACCTGCCTCCAAAATGCCACAGCTTAAATCTCAAGTAATCAAACAACGCAGCAAACGAATAAGTCAATTAGCGCACCATCTAACTTATCAACGAAATAAAATTTGGTGTCAATGGGAAGGTTCAGCGTTAGTAGATGAAAAAGGACGAGGCGCTTCGTGGATAGCCCGGAACCACGCATATAAGCCATTAATACTTAAAACGTCATCAAATCTCAGGGGGCGTTTCATCAATGTTCGAGTAACGAACATACACTCAACGTACCTTGATGCCCAGCTCATGAAATAACTTCTCCAAAGAGTGCAAAGGATGCAGAGTAAAATAATCATCGTAAATAACTACCATTTCACGATTTTTCCACAAGTATACGAACCAGCTGATGACCCGCACGCGCGTACGTAAAAAGACGTGTGCGTCATCCTATCCTCGTTGTGCCCTATAACCTCCTTTAACATTATAAAAATAGAAACATTTTCTGCTCTGTTACATGTGGGGTAAAAGGAACTTTTAAAAAACCTAGGCTTTTTATTGAATGCTATGCACAAACAATTGTGGTGCTAGACCCTGAATCTAAAAAATGATACCTTAATTTACTTCAGGTTATGCATTTTTCTTCTCCTTAGTTTTCCACTTATTACACACTTCGATCCAGTCTGGGCTGCTAATCAACCTGAAATAGCCATCACACACGACATCAAAATTACATCTGGAGGATTAGTAGTTATCAACGACACAATCTCAATACTCAATACCGGCGCAACGCCCATAAATCACTTCCAAATCGGTTTCCCAGATACTCTATCTAAACACTTTGAAGGAATAACAGCACAATCCAGTGCCTCAAACCCAATATCTATCGACCTCATTGGCTTGGATCCCGCCACCAACATTTATTGGTTCGATATAATATTTCCACAGAACATCGATGTTGGCTCTACCTACGATATTTCTGTGACATACGTATTTTCCGAATTGACTGCGTACAACAGCACTAACTTCGAAAACACTGTCTACTTTCCTGAGTACCCTGCTGTGACTTCAAACGTAACTTCATGTGAATCTAGATTAAGTTTTGCAGAAGGTACCGCGTTTACTAATAGTAGTTGGGGAAACACCACAAACACGATCCTAACTCCCTTACAAGCGAATTATAATCTCACTGGCTGGGCTACATACTCTGGATCTCAAATGGTCATAGAGTGTCCTTTCGCTGTACGAAACATCATTTTAGATTCATGGGGGAACTCATTGTTTTATGATACCTATCACATTCGCAATACTGGAAACGCGCGCGTACGCGTCTTCGACTTTCCACTTCCACCTGATACTGATGACGTCACAGCTTACGACAATTTTGGGTCTTTATCAGTATCTCAAACTGTATCTAAACAAGGTGGATCAACAGTTGCACGAGTCACGTTTCGATATCCGTTACGCGGAGACGAAGGAACATCTCCAACCCGGGATGTGTATACCGTTACGATTCATTACCAGCAACCAACACAAGAACACTTGACAGCAGCCTCTCCATTTGGCGCATTATCGCTGTATCTCCAGGTTTTATCCAGCCAGAATTTCATAATTGACAAACAAACGATCCAGGTAACGCTCCCTGAAGGCGCAAAATATCTCCAAGTAACTCCCACACCATTAAATACATCCGCTCTGTTAACACCTTCAATCTCTTACGCACCGCAGAAAGTCACGCCCTTCACAATCTTCTCGCTTTCTCTTCAATATGAGTTCAACATCTTCTGGGCTGCTTTTCGTCCCACACTTTGGCTAGGTGTTGTCATACTTGGCTTTGCCGCAATTATTTATATTCGAAAACAAAAACAGATACCAACCACTGCTATACCCGATCCAAACATTAGTTTAGTGCAGACGCTAGTCGAAGCCTGCGGTGAGCGTACAGGTCTCTGGAACCAGATTGAAACTCTTGAAAACGACTTTGATAATAGACGGATACGCCGAAAAGACTTCAATCGTCGTCGTCGAATACTTATTCAACGACTCGGCACAATAACTAACGAAATAACGACCCTTAACAAACGGGTGTCCGCCTTAGGAACACAATTCCGAGAACATATAACCCGATTAACACAAGCCGAGACCGAATATCAGGCTACACGGACTGAGATTACTCGATTACGTACCCAACTAAGACGAGGGCGACTATCTTCCAATGCTTATAAACAAGAGAAATCAGATCGTGACAAAAACCTGCAACGAATTAAAGCCACAATTGATGACATAGTCTATGACTTGAACAAATTAATATCGTGATTAGCACGCTTAAGACATGTTTTTGAACGAATTATGGGCTAATTGTTCGGAGTAGCCTTTTTTCATTAGGAGTAAGGTCCAAACTATTCCTAACCCAGCAACTACCGGAGGGAACATAAAGGCTAGAGTAAACGAGGATTCATCTGTAATGATACCCATAATAAATGGAGCGAGCCCCCCAATAGTAAATGCGACGGAGTTATAGAAGCCTTGGGCTTTGCCACGAATCGTGGGCGACGTTAGCTGAAAAATTACGGCATAAATGATTGGAAAAAATACATTAATAGAAACCGCCTGGATCCCCATAATCACTATCAACAAAGGATTAAACGGTAATACTGCAAAAAGGTAGATGCTAATCGCGGTTACAGTTAAAGATATCAATAATAATTTTACTTTGGAAATTCGATCTGAGAGATAGCCGCCAAGGAAGGATCCTAAAAATCCCAGTAAACGCGTGGTTCCATAGATCGTTGCAGTTGTAGTGACATCGAGTTTGTGTATCTCAACCATATAGAGGGGATTCATTGATAACGCGGAGAATGCACACACACTATGAGCTATAAATGTAACCAAAAAACCCATTAACGCTTTATTGGATAACAAGGTACTGAAAGTAGTTTTATCAAGAGATGCTGAAAGCGATCTTTCGTCGTCTCCAGCGATAAATCGCCAGATAAGGATACATAAAACCATATCGAGTATGATCCATAAGTAAAAGACCCAGTGCCAATTATATTGCACAGCGAGAATACTGGAAATATTTGTTCCAAAAAACTGGGCGAATGATGGCGCAGTGTTATAAATGCCAAAAATGGTTCCAGTTCGTTGTTTAACCTTTTTAGACAATATTGAAAAGCTAACTGGAGAACTGAATCCAACAGTTAACCCCATCAATAATAATGCAAGGGCTAAAAACAGGAGATCTGTTGATGCACTTATACTGATTAAGGCAACCGCGAGAGCCAAAGATACGAAGATCAAGAGGGTTTTCTCGTTATATTTATCTGTCAATATTCCTGCAGGAAACTGAATCAATCCATATGCCATACTAGTGATAGATAGTAGAAGCCCAGCTTGAGATAGTGATATTTGCAGATCTTCTCGAATTAATGGCATGGTAATAATGATAGCCATACGAACACTAAAGCCGACAAAAAAAACGCCCCATAAGATCCCTAAATTCAGATAAAAAGGTCTCTGGGATTTCACAATTGAACATCCTGTCGCATTAGCTGGTATTAACCACGAAACAAGAGAAACAATATTAATCTTTTTGCTTAAATGCGCATGTCACGAATTAAAAAAATAATAAAAAAAGAAAAGAGGATGAGGGTTTAAAGCTTTCCAGGCTGATAACCATCGGGAATAGCTGTGCTAATACGTCGAGGTTCAAAGCTAGTAATGACTTCGACCATGGCTGGTCGACCGGCATTGACTTCTTTTATACTCCGTTTTAACGCTGGAATAATTTCATCAGGTTCCTCGATTCGTTCTGCGTACCAGCCCAATCCTTCAGCGACTTTTGCGTAGCTAATTATCGAACTGGGGGATACCATTTTAGGTTCAATGGTACCGAGTGCCGACGTTCGCTTGGGTCCATAGACGGCATAACCAGAGTTGTTGCTCACCACGGTTAAGATGGGTAATTCCTCGCGAACAGCGGTTTCCATTTCCATGGCGTTATGTCCCATGCCCGCATCGCCAACCCAACTGACACTAAGTCTCTCGGGCCACATGAGTTTTGCTGTCATTGCTGCTCCCCATGAAAAGCCCAAGTTTGTTGTATGACCCCAACCAAGATAACTTCTTGGTACGGTGGATTCCCAAACAGCTGTTAGCTGTTCTCGTGGGCTGCCTGCTTCATGGGTAATCACTGTGTTCTCTGTATCAAAGGTCTGAAGCATATCCCAAATAACTTTGTAGGGATTAATGGGTTTAGCTGACGAGGTGAATGTAGGCATCCATTCTTTCATTTGAAGGTCTTTCTCACCGGCAATCTCACTTTCTAACGCTGTGTTTCGCTTTCGCCCGGTTCCATTGGTCTGGCGTTTGACTTCGGCGATGAGTTGTTGGAGCACGAGCTTCGCGTCGCCAATCACCGCATGATCAGCTTTATGATAGAGGTTTACATCATATTCACCGATATTGCATATTATGATGCTTTTTCCAGCTGGCACTGGAGGACCAAACGCTCCTGACATGCTTGTCCCAATTCCAAAAACAAGATCTGCTCTTCCCATACACAGCCAAAGGGCGCGACCTCTCATTCCAAGGGAGAGAGGATGTGTCTCGGGGAATCCGCTTTTTCCTTTCATACTAGTGATAACAGGGACATGCACTAGATCAACCAATTCTCTTAATTCACTACATGCATCAGCTTGTAGTACACCGTCTCCGACATAGAAAACCGGGGCTTTTGCATTAAGTAATGCTCGGACAGCGACTTCAACATCACGAGGATTCGCTTGATATTTCCACCCGGTCACAGGTTGATACGTGAAGTCAGCATCCGGGATCTTTCCCCCGATCGCATCGCGCATCATCTCCAGAAGTACAGGTGCAGGGCGCCCCGTTCTTAATCGGGTGTAGGCCATTCTCATTAGATCTTGGATGTTGCCAGTGCTGTTGAGACGTGCAGCCCATTTGGTAACCCAGACAAACTCTTTAGTTGAATCAAACACGCGTTTATCAAGTGAATCCATAGTCCATCCTGTTGGCATCATGAGCATCGGTGATAAATCGTCAAACGCTTGACCTAGCCCTCCGAGTAGATTATGAGCAGCCCATCCGACTTGACACATAGCGACACCATTTTTATGCCCCATCGAGAACCGTGTATAAGCGTCAGCCATTGCAACTGCTGTTCTTTCATGACGGGTTGTGACAACACGTATTCCTTCATCTAGCAGTTCTCCCATGACAGGAACATAAGGATAGTGAGGTACAAAGTCAGTGCCTTCCATCTTCAAGATTTTGGATATAATTTGTCCGCCTTTCAATGTAGATTCCTCTTCGATAGAAACGAAACTCGGTGCATATAAGTTCTGCTGTCAGGTAAAAAACAGTACTACATATTCTCTGCTAGTTAATTAGAGCGTTAGAATAATTGCGGGCAGATATTCCTTATCTGAAAAATTTTACAAAACGTTTTAAAAGAAAAGAAAAGGGGGGGTTAGGAAGATTCTCGTTGTTTTTTCCGTTCAGCTTTATCTTTCGTCCATTGTTCGACAGCTTCAGCAGCGGCAAGGACATCCATTTGTGTTCGGTAAACGGCGACATCGATCATTTGCCCTCGAAGTGCAATGGAGGCTTTACCTTCACTCAAAGCTTGTTCAAAAACTTCTTTTACTTCTCTAGCATAGTCGCCTTGTTCTTTGGTTGGTGCGTAAGCTTCGTGACTGGGTTCTATTTGATTGGGATGGATGAGCATTCGTCCTTCAAAACCAAGTTGTCGCCCGGCTAGTGAGTCTTTCAAGAAGCCTTCTTTATCTTGAAGTGATGGGTAGGGTGGATCGATAGCTATGTGTCCTGCGGCACGTGCGGCGACAGCTGTCCAACAGCGA
>JAOZHK010000019.1 GCA_026014905.1 Candidatus Bathyarchaeota archaeon | reverse complement strand
AAAAATCGAGGGACTCATACGCAGTAAACGTTCCTGTTTTGACTTTATATTTCGTTCCAAGAATATCAAAGAATATAGTGATGTAATCTTCCATTTTACTCCTCCTGAATGCATAAATAGCCAAGATGTTCGATGCGCGAATCGATTATTCAGAACAGCTTGCAAAGAGTTTGCTTTAGAACCCTTGCATCGCCTCATCTTCAGCGGCGTATACATTAAGAATTTCGTCAAATCCTGACATCTCAAAAATGTCCATGACCTCTTCATTCAGATTGCAAACCCTCAATTCGCCGCCTGCCTTTTGGAGTTCTTGCGCGGCGCCAAGAAGGATGCGCAATCCGGCGCTGCTGACAAAATCGACTTTTGTAAAGTTCATCAGGATTTTCAAAGTCCCGCTGCCAAACAGTTCGTCCAGGCTCTTTTGAGCATCGGGCGATGAGTTGGTGTCGAGATGTCCCTCGAAGTTCATGACCGCAATTGAACCTTTTGTGGTGACGGAAATTTCCATGATGTCTCCTAAGTAATGGATTTAATACGCTCTAGAAATGCTGCTCTAGTGTGAATACTCACTCATCGTATCGACTTGATCTTTCGCCGATTGATAGGAATTTGCTTTTCATATAACATTGCTATAGATTGGACTGCATGTCAATTATTAATGATATCCTTTGTAAACATTCTGCGAACGTCCTGGATTTTACCTACATAGCAGATATTGAAACTATTGAAGTCGACGTATAGAATGCAAGCTTGTCCTTTATCAAGCTACGCTTTACAGAGATGGCGATAGATAATGGGCGTAGGTAGCCAAAGAGCTCTCCAAAGTGAAGGCTTTTTGTTTTCAGGACCGTCTTCACGGTGGCGGACAGTTGTGAGGAGGGCTAGTGGATAATTGGTGGGTTTACATTATTGAGAAGAAGTGGCAATCTATGATCTTGGCAGGTGAACTCTTAACTAGCTGCAATCATTTGAGATGGAGGTTATTAATTAATGTTTAAGAATTTAAAAATTGGAGTGAAAATTCTTATTATTCTTTCATCCGTCGCAATAGTAGCTGTTGGTATAAATGGATATATCGGATATACAGCGGCCAAAACGTCTTTGGAAGAAGAATCGTTCAACAAATTAACTGCCATTCGCGAGATGAAGGCGAACCAAATCGAAAATTATTTTGAGCATATACGGAATGAAGTTATCACCTTTTCTGAAGATCGTATGATTGTAGATGCCATGAAGGCATTCAAAGAAGGTTTTCGGAAAGTTGATACCGAGCTTGATTTAGGAGAACCCCAAAGAAACGATATGAAATCAAAGGTCATACAATTCTATAAATCGAATTTTCTGCCAAGCTTGAAGGCAAACTTAAGTGATAGTCAAGCCCGATTCGTAGATATGCAATTTGCAAAATACTGGCCGGAAGACAAGAATAGCACAGTTCTTCAATATTTTTATATTGTTGCTAACCCACACAAGAGAGGCTTGAAACACCATCTGGACAATGCTGGCGATGGCAGCAGTTACAGCAAGACCCATGAATTTTACCATCCGATAATCCGAAGCTACCTAGGAAAGTTTGGGTATTACGATATTTTTCTTGTTGATAATGAGACTGGATATATCGTCTATACGGTTTTCAAGGAAGTTGATTATGGAACCTCACTGCTAACAGGCCCCTATAAGGAAACGAACTTCGCCGATGCCTTTAAAGAATCCAGAAATGCTATCAGCAAGGACTTTGTTCGATTAATGGACTTTGATCCCTACCACCCCTCCCTCAATGCGCCGGCAGCATTTATTTCCTCGCCGATTTACGATGGAGATCAGAAGATTGGCGTTCTTTTATTCCAGATGCCAATAGATAAAATCAACGACATTATGACAAGCAAGCAGGAATGGTCTAAGGTAGGTTTAGGGGAAAGTGGAGAGACGTATATCATCGGCAGTGATTTTTTGATCAGGAATCAGTCACGCTTCTTGATAGAGGACCGCAACAATTATTTTAAGATGATTAAAAAAATGGGGCTTCCAGAAGAAACTATAAACAGAATAAGAAATCTAAACAGTACGATTGGGTTGCAGCCCGTAAAAACAAGAGGTACCAAAGCGGCGCTAAACGGTGAAACAGGTACGCAGATTTTTCCCGATTACAGAGGAGTTTCGGTACTGTCATCGTACAAACCCCTTAATATCTCAGATGTGAACTGGGCTATTATGAGTGAAATCGATGAGGCAGAAGCATTTAAATACGTTCATTATTTGAAGAAAAACGTCATTGTTTTATTAGTGGTCTTGATTATTGGTATTTTAATTATTTCACTTCTCTTTTCAAGAACGCTGACACGTCCCTTAAAAACGCTCAGCCGGTATACGGAGGAATTATCCCGCCGTGATTTTACCAGTTCTGATAGTTGTTCTTTTCTTGACGAATTGTTAACGGTTGCCCGTAGAGGCGATGAAGTTGGCGAACTAGCACAAGCGTTTCAGCGGATGGAAACCGAACTGGAGACTTCGATTGAAAACTTGAAAAACACTACGACCGTCAAGGAAAGGATGGAAAGCGAGTTAAACATCGGCCGTAAAATTCAGATGAGCATGATACCGTTGACTTTCCCACCGTTCCCAGATCGTAGAGAGTTCTCCATTTACGCCACCCTGCAGCCAGCGCGTGAAGTTGGGGGTGATTTTTACGATTTCTTTTTCATTGATGAGAACCGATTTTGTCTCTGCATAGGCGACGTTTCCGGAAAGGGCGTCCCAGCGGCATTGTTTATGGCAGTTACGAAAACCTTGATCAAGTCGAGGGCCACAGATGACTTCTCAACTGCAAGCATTATCACGCACGTCAATGATGAACTGAGCCGAGATAACGAGGCTTACATGTTTGTGACCATTTTCATGGGTATCCTGGATATTAAGACCGGGGCATTGGTTTATACGAATGCAGGGCATAATCCGCCTTACATTATACGAGAAGATGACTCTATCGAACGGCTGGATCAGAAGCACGGGCCGGTGGTCGGCGCCATGGATGGACTGGCCTATAAAGAAGATAAGACCAACCTGACAAGAGGCGACATGCTGCTGCTATATACTGATGGCATTACAGAGGCCATGGACCCTGCGAAGAACCTGTTTTCTGAAAAACGATTGGCTGAATTGCTGTCTTCCCAAAAACATAAATCCGCCGAGGAGGTTGTTCAATCCACGGTCATAGAGGTAAAACGGTTCGAAGACGGCATGGATCAAGCTGACGATATTACAGTTTTAGGCGCTCAATATTTTGGAATTTTGCAGGAAACAGAGGACCCCGTATTAGAAATGGTAGTTCAAAATCGATTACCAGAGATCGAACGATTCAAAAAGAGCTTTAATACCTTTTCGGAGCAGTATGACATCCCAACGCCGGTGAGAAGAAAAATGAATGTAGTGTTCGATGAA